>DAOWHE010000014.1 GCA_030641585.1 Dehalococcoidales bacterium
GAGAAAGGCATCTTCTAGTGTAGCTTCGGGGCGCCCTGTAGCCTGCCTTAACTCTTGGGGAGAGCCTTCGGCAATGACCTTGCCCTGGCGCATAAAGGCAAGGTGGTCACAATGAGAGGCATCATCCATGGTATGGCTGGAAATAATAAGCGTGGCTCCCTGTTTAGTTAAGGCAGTAAAGTATTCCCAGAAGGTAACTCTCAATTCAGGGTCAAGACCGACAGTAGGCTCATCAAGAAACAGTAGCGGTGGATTATGGACTATAGCACAAGCCAGGCTTGCTCGCTGCTTCATGCCGCCGCTTAGGTTTAGTACCGGGTCGCTGCGGCGTGACCACAGATTAACCAGTTTAGTTACCTCTTCAACCTGTTTAGCTCGCTCGGTTTTATCCCTAAGCCCATAGATTTGGGCAAAGAAGTCCACATTCTGTATAACCGATAGCTCAGTATAGAGGGAGTGGAGTTGCGGCATATAGCCGATGAAATGTGCCGTTTTTCGGGAAGGGGTCTGTCCCAGTATCTGGACACTGCCTGATTTGGGTCGTAACAAGCCAACCAGAAGTCTAATCAGGGTGGTTTTGCCGGCACCGTTGGGACCAAGCAGTCCGAAACTTATGCCTCTAGGCACCTCCAGTGATAGCTCGTCTACCGCCTTGATATTGTTGTAGCTGAAGGATGCCTTATTTACTGCCGCAGCTAAACCGGTAAATTCCCCTTTTATCATAGTGATAAAAAATCCTAGCGGTAACTTTTTAACTAGAGTTGTTACCCACTTTAACCCAAGATAGTTGAGCTTAGTCAAGGAGGGCTGGATTGGCCGGTTTATTAGCCTTGAGCCTAAGTTTCTTCTACCTTATACTGCTGCCGGGCAGCCATGGCATGTGTTATACGGTCAATGATAATTGCCAGCAGGACAATACTGAGCCCGGCTTGGAAACCACGCCCTATCTCCATACGGTTAATGCCCCTCAGAACCTCCAGCCCCAGACCCTGAGCACCAATCATGGAAGCAATGACCACCATGGCCAGTGCCATCATTGTCGTCTGGTTAATGCCGACCATTATTGATGGAATGGCTAGGGGCAGCTGGACCTCAAATAGTATCTGCCGCGTGCTGGAGCCGAAGGCTCGGGCGGCTTCAATAGCACTCATTGACACCTGTCTGATACCGACATTGGTCAGTCGGATGACCGGTGGCGTGGCATAGATGATGGTAGCAAACACCGCTGGCACCTTGCCCAGACCGAAGAGCATAAGGGCTGGAATGAGGTAGACGAAGCTGGGCATGGTCTGCATGGCGTCCAGTATTGGTCTTATTATGGATTCAACAAAATTGCTGCGCGACATTAGGATGCCGGTGGGAATACCGATGACCAGAGACAGGATGACTGAGGCTATTACGATAGCCAGTGTCTGCATTGCCAGGTCCCAGTAGCCTAGATTGCCGTAGTTGAAGCTCCCGATTAGAACCATAAATAGTGCCATAAGTAGTCCTGCCCACCACAGGCGCGTAGCTCGCCAGCCAATAAGTCCCACCCCAGCTACCACAAGTGTCCAGGGTAATATAAGTAAGAGTTTCTCGAGACCGACTAGTCCGGATAAAACGACGTAAGCAGTGAACACTGTCAAGACCGATGCGGACAACACTAAAAGTAACTTTGCCCACCACCTAAGTGAAGTTCGTAGAATGACCACGAAAACCAGTATTAGCAGGGCTATTGCAAATATCCCCACCGCTACTTTTACCGCTGTTATTGACCAGGGTTTCCAACTGTATTCATCTATAAACAATCTCACGAGGCCGTTTGATCCGTCTAGATTAAAGCCGGTTAATCCGTTTAGAATGGTCTCACTGACAGCGTCAAAAAAGGCCGCCCAGCTGGTAAGGATCCAGTCCATAATGGCATCAACCCAATCCGCCAGCGGAATTGTAAGCCACTCAGGGAATTCAAGCATCGGTCTTTGGCTCCTTGGGTTCTGTCTTGCCAGGCTCTACTTTAGCCTTCACTTTAGCCACTACCTTCTTAGACTTCACCTCTTCAGTTTCCGCTTCCCTATACTGGACCATACTGCTGAGGATGGTGTTGTTGTCTACCTCACCAACAAGCTTTCCACCGTCATCGATGACCGGGATAGGATACTCGGTGGCAACAGCCAGGCAGAACAAGTCCTCCATCAACATATCAGGGGTGCAGCTGGGAATATCAGGCTCTATAGCCTCCCTGATAGCGGCGCTCTTTTTCTCGATTAACTCTGCCAGGCGCTTTACCGTCACCAACCCCAGCAGCTTGCGAGCCCTTGTTACCAGCGGGGCATGGTCCTTTTTAGCCGTCCTGAGCAGGTGAAGAGCTGTCTTTGGCCCCTGCCATTCATAGATGATGACATCGGGCTCTATCATTATACTGCCGGCGGTGAGTACTTTGGCTGGTGATGCATCCTGCACAAAATCGCGGACATAATCATCAATGGGAGTAGTTACCACTTCTTCGGGGATGCCGGTCTGGATAATCTCGCCGTCCCTCATGATGGCGATACGACTGCCCAGTTTCAGGGCTTCATCCAGGTCATGGGTTACGAACAGGATTGTCTTCTGCAGCTCCGCCTGCATATCCACAAGCTCATCCTGCATCTGACGACGAATAAGAGGGTCCAGTCCGCTGAAAGGTTCATCCATTAGCAGTATATCGGGGTCGTTGGCCAGAGCCCTGGCTATGCCAACCCGCTGCTGCATGCCACCGCTGAGGGTGTCGGGGAAGTAGTCTTCCCACTCCTTGAGGCCTACTTTTTCAATAACTTCCCGGGCACGAGCGTAGCGCTCCTCTTTGGCTACACCCCTGACCTTTAGTCCGTAAGCCACGTTGTCAATTACATTGCGGTGGGGGAACAGGCCGAAATGTTGAAAAACCATACCTATGGTGTTGCGGCGAAGTTTTATGAGTTGGTTCTTTTTATAGCTACAGATGTCTTCGCCGTTGATGATGATTTTGCCCGCCGTCGGCTCAACGAGGCGTAGAATACAGCGAATCAGGGTGGACTTACCACTGCCGGAAAGACCCATGATAACAAAGAGCTCACCCTGATGGACATTAAAGGATACATCCCGCACCGCCACCACACAGCCGGTTTCCTCTTGTATGGCCTCTCTGGTGGCGGTGCGCTTTTCCGAACTTAAAATCTGCTCAGCGTTGGCACCGAAGATTTTCCACAGCCCGCTGACCTCAATGCAGACCTCCCCATTATGAGAGTTAGCATTGCCCGTCAAAGTCTTATTCTCCTTTTACTTGCCCGTCCTGGTGGCTAGGGCAGGGCTTCCTTAACCTTGCTGGCTATGTCGGCACTCACCCACTCGGTCCATACCGACTCGTATTCTTGCAGGAAATAGATGGCAGCCTCGTCAGTGGTGGCTTCGTTCTCCTCCATATAGGCCATTGCCTTATTGAGCATGGCGGAGGTGACTTCCCAGTCGGTGAAAAACTCGGCTAAGATGGGTTCTCTATCCACGAAATCGGCGGTAGCCAGGGTAAACACTATGTCTCCGGGATAAGCACAGCTACGGGTGCTGTCCCATATTCCCTGCTCAAAGGCTGGCTCCTCAACCTTGGTCATGTCATACTGGCCCATAGCCCAGGTCGGTTCCCAGTAGTAGCCAAACCATGGCTCCTCTTGGTCATAAGCGGCTTTCATGGAGGCAACCAGAGCGGCACCGGAGCCTGATGGAAACACATTATAGGTGTCGTTTAGCCCGTAGGCATCAAACTTCAGGGCGTTAGTCTCCTCACACACCCATCCGGGAATGCAGTTGTAGAAACGGCCCTTGCTTGGGTCTTCCGGGTCTTTAAACAGTTCCCAGTAGTCGGGCATGTCTTCAACGGATATATCCGCTGGCAGGTCACCATTTGTAATCATGTAGGTAGGCACCAGCCAGCCCTGCCAGCTATCATCAAAGTCAACCCCCAGTTCAACAATTGAGCCATCAGCAAAACCATCTTCGTAGACCTCTGGTGTGCTCTGCGTCCAGGCTTCTATTAGCACATCCACATCGCCACGGGCAAGAGCGGCGGCTAGGGGGATTGTGCCACCAAGCTCAAATTGCACTTCATAATCGTAGCCATTTTCCAGTATGAAAGCGGCGATACGGGTCTGGACTGCCATGCTGTCCCAGTCGCCCTCACCGAGGACAACGGTCTCCTTGCTGCTGCCGCAACTGAGGAAAGTTGATAGGACAAGTACTGCACCAAGTGTAACCATAAGAATCTTAAGACCTAGCTTGTGTTTTTTTGTCATTATTACCTCCTTATCTGGCAAAAATTGCACAATAACTCCTTGCTAAATATAGGTGATGAATTTTAGAAGAGGACTAATAGAACTGATATTTGATGGAGGTGAGGGGCAAAAGACAGTATGAGGAATTTTGGGAGAGCAAGGAGGGGTTAATCACTGAGCTGTCCCGTAAACTACGGTCATACTCCTCAAGCATATAAGTCACGCTAATCCTAAGACATTATATAGTTTTTATATTATAGGGCATCTTTATGCTGATTGTCAACCGCACAGGGGTGGGTATAAGAGCCTGCTATTGGTCGGTAGCCATTCTTAATAGCGGATAGGGAACCAGATATTAAATCATTTACCTTTGGCTCCCCGAGTAGGACTCGAACCTACAACCTAGCGGTTAACAGCCGCTCGCTCTACCATTGAGCTATCGGGGAGTGTCTGGCTGGGCACTCAGGAACCATATCGAACTTTATACGCCCCGATTTGATTCCAAGATTACGTGAACTGCTTATGAAATCATGGGCTTTGTACCCCCAGCCATAGCTATTATATCAGTAGAGGCACAAAAGGACAATATGGGGTTCGAGGCCTCCCAGGTCCACTTGAGTTAATACTGGGTCACGAAGTAGTTCATCCAGTGGCTTGAGTTGTAGGCTATTTATGATTCTGTTATAATAAGGGTCAAATGAGATTATTAACATTTTTGCCAAAGACGCTCATCATAATAACCAGAAGGCTTCCATTAGAGGAAATCAGTGCTTAAGAGAAAAAAATTTCTAATCGGTGGTGTTATTTTAATCTGTGCATTAGGCTATCTGCTTTACATGGGTTTTGGTAGCGCAACAGCATATTATTCAACCGTTAGCGAGCTTCTTGATGCTGGCGATTCCATCTACGGACAAGACGTTAGAGTTAATGGCACGGTCGTCCCGGGCTCAATAGATTCGAATGACATCAATCTTGACCATGAATTCACTATTACTGATGAAGGTGGCGACTTGCTGGTAATTTACCATGGAATTGTGCCCGATGCTTTCGAGGACGGTGCTGATGTTGTGGCTCAAGGGAAGATACAATCAGATGGCGTTTTCTATGCGACCATAATATTAGCCAAATGTCCTTCCAAATATGAACCTTTAGAGATAGATTAGGAGAATGAGTGGCAGATATCGGTTATATAGTTCTAATACCGGCTCTGGTCTCTTCGGTATATTCAGCGGTGGCCTCTATTATTGGAACCAGGCGGGGATTACCTTGGCTGGTAGCTAGGTAGCTGTTATCTGGACAATTGTTGGATTGGTTGTGGTTGCTGGTGGTTTCGGCGACGGCTATCTGTTGAAAAAGAAAGGATCCCGTCATCCTGCTACGATCCCAGTTGTTTCAGCTAGTACCTCTGTAGATGATAGGCAGGAATTGTTTTTAAAGATCGCCAGACTTGATGGCGAATTCGAAGCGGGTAAGATGCTAGAAGAGGAGTATCATAAACTGCGCTCCGCGAAGAAGACGCAGTTAGTCGAACTAATGCGCAGGCGAAAAGTGGAAAGCGATGGTGGATAAGGAAGATAGAGTCACGCGCAATAATGACTTCACTATCGAGGTTCATGGGGTTACTAAATCATTTGGTTACCACCTTGTACTGAGAGGAATAGACCTTCAACTAAAGAGAGGAGAATTTCTTGCTATATTTGGTCGTAATGGTGCGGGAAAGACCACTTTTCTCAAAGTGCTGGCTACTCTATTGAAACCCTCGTCAGGCAGTGTTCGATTAGCAGGTCTGGATCTCAATGATAACTCGATGGAGATTCAGCGTAAGATTGGCGTAGTTTCTCATCAAACATTCCTCTATGATGAGCTTACTGCCTACGAAAATCTCCGATTCTACGGAAGAATGTATGACGTTCCCGATTTAGAGGAGCGAATCCATGAGTTGCTTGCCAAGGTCGGATTGACGTCACGTATTCATGACAGAGTACGTACTTTGTCGCGTGGTATGCAACAGCGGCTGGCCATCGCCAGGGCTATGGTTCACGACCCGTCTATCTTACTCCTTGATGAGCCGGAAACGGGGCTGGATCAATATGCCAGCGCAATGCTCAGAGAGTTGCTAGTCACATTTGACGCTGAAGAACGAACTGTAGTGATGACCACGCATAGTCTGGAGCGTGGATTACAGATGGGGAATCGCACAGTAATCCTGTCTAAAGGGAGGATCGCTTATGAAGGATCAAACAAAGACCTGAATCTGACTGAGCTTCAAGAAATCTATCGACGTTACACTGGAGCTGGGCAGTGAGTAAATCTATTGGCAAGATCCTCGTTATCTTACGGAAGGACTTAATATCAGAGGCGAGAACCAGGGACGTTGCAGCGTCAGTGCTTATTTTTGCTCTTCTGGTGATAGTGATTTTCAATTTTGCTTTTGAACCAGGGGGAGAGACAACTAAACTGGTGGCGCCTGGCATACTGTGGGTGGCCATTACCTTTGCTGGGGTACTTAGCTTCAACCGATCTTTTGTCCTTGAGAAAGAAAATGGTTGTCTCGAAGGATTGAAGCTATGCCCTATAAACAAGGAAATCATCTATCTGGGAAAGATGCTGGGAAGCCTGCTCTTTCTATTAATTGTTGAGATTATTATATTTCCAATATTCTCTGTATTGTTTAACTTACCCCTTTTCATGCCCAAGGTCGCCTTGATTGCAGTATTGGCGACAGTGGGTTTAGTATCTGTGGGGATTTTATTCTCAGCCCTATCAGTTCACACTAAAGCCAGGGAAATACTGCTCCCCATTTTGTTCTTTCCGGTCTGTGCCCCGGTAATTATCGCCGCAGTTGAGGCTACTGGGATGGTCTTGCAAGGAGAAGCCTTGGGAAGCTTATCGTCCTGGCTCCAGATAATGGCGGTCTTTGACGTTGTTTTTGTTGTTGTATCGGTATTGATTTTTGAATTTGTCATTGAGGAATGATAGAGCCACTCAAGAGGAGGAAACCAGAAATGAAAGAGAGAATAGCACAAAGAAGTAATATTCTCCCCGGGATTAGTTTCGTGATGATGATGGTTGCATTGTATCTAGTCTTTATCTATGTTCCCACCGCGCAGGGAATGGGTATTATGGTGCAGAAGGTTTTCTACTTCCATGTTCCACTAGCCTGGTTATCCTATTTGGCATTTACTATTGTACTCGTCTGCAGTGGCCTCTATCTTTGGAGAAGAGAAGCTAAGTGGGATATCATTGCTCGTTCATCGGCTGAAGTGGGTGTTGTTTTCACCGCCTTGGTTCTGATTACTGGCTCTATCTGGGCCAAATCAGCTTGGGGGTATTGGTGGACCTGGGATGCCCGGCTGACTTCTACACTTGTGCTGTGGCTGATCTATGTTGCCTATCTTATGGTCCGCTCTTTTGCCGTCGAGGAAGACCGAGGTGCCAGATTCGCTGCAGTGTTTGGTATTGCAGGGTTCTTTAGTGTACCCCTTTCTGCACTGGCTATTACACTGTGGCGGACACAGCACCCCCCTCCGGTAATCTTTGAGGGTGGTCTGGCTCCTGAAATGCTTTTTGCCATGCTATTCTGTGTAGTCACTTTTACAGCTTTATACATACAACTATTGACGCAGAGAATATCACTGAGGCAAATAGAAACTGAAATTGATCAGATAAGCCAAAATTTAAGCTACCAAGGAGGATAATAATGGAGAATGCAGGCTATTTTTTCGCAGCTTTTGCCCTAATCTGGGCGTTGCTTTTTGGCTATGTATTAATCTTAATAAATAGGCAAAAACAACTGAGACATGCCCTTGATTCCCTAAAAGCACGCTTGGAGGAATCGGAGAAAGGCAAGGAAACTAAGAGAGGTGCCCGACAGGCCGATGGTGCGGCTATATAGCTCCTTGGGCTACAGACCACCTGCTCCTTAAGCTATAATGACCAAAATACTAACCTAACAAGTGGACTAAATGCTGGGGGCAGGTCACGGACACTAATTCGTCTCTATATTAAGTATTGATCAACTCCCAAGACCGGACTACATTAGAGTCCTAAGAGCAGTGGCTGGTTCCCTTTCAAGTTCCAGAGAAAGGAGGAGATAGGTATGGTAAATATGGAGAAACCTAACATTAAGGAGATGCCCCTTGAAGAGAAATGGGACAGGCTCCATGACTTCTTTACAATGGACCATGCCGTAAGCTACAAAACCCACAAGAGGCTCGGAACAGTGAACGAGTGGGTAGATGACACAGTGGAAGCTTATAGAAACCTAGGCCCGAGATTTATAGGTCCAGTGGCTAAAATTGTGGGGAAACTTGCCCCCAATATGGCTATCA
>DAOWHE010000079.1 GCA_030641585.1 Dehalococcoidales bacterium
CTGTGAGCCGCCAAAGAACTCCCTGATAGCGGCCACTACCGGACGAATGTTTACCAGAGCACCGGGAGTAACCACATCAGTGCTGACAATGCTCATGCGCTCCCTGGCGACTCGCTGAAGGCGGACTAAGCCAATGCGGAACTGGTTTTGAATCAGTTCACCAACAGTACGCACTCGCCGATTTCCCAGATGGTCAATATCATCGGCGGTATCATCGCCATTATTAACCATGATGATGTGCCTGACTATCTCGACAATATCTTCTTTGGTCAGAGCCCGCTGGTCTTCTTTCACTTTGCCTTCAAGCCCTAATCGCCGGTTAAGCTTATAGCGACCGACTATTCCCAGGTTATAATGCTGAGGATTAAAGAATAGGTTGTTTATTAGTTTTTTGGCATTGTCAACGTTAGGCAGGTCGCCAGGGCGTACCCTCCTATAGATGTCAACCAGTGCCAAGCGCTCATCTCTGACCATCGGGTCCCGCTCCATCGTTTGCCGGATAAAACTGTGCTCCGGAGAGCTATCCTCTTTAGAGAACAGCTCTAGCAGCTTATCATCACTACCATAACCAATAGCCCGCAAGAGTGTGGTAACCGGAATCTTACGCCTACCGTCTATCTTGACCGAAATTACATCCCGGCTACTGGTGCCAAACTCCAGCCAGGTGCCACGGCTGGGGATTAGATTAGCGCGGCACAATCTGCGACCACTGGTAGCATCCTCTTCAAGAGTGAAATAGACTCCGGGTGAACGAAGTAGCTGACTCACTATTACTCGCTCAGTTCCGCTGGTAATAAAGGTGCCCTTGGCCGTCATCAAGGGGATGTCACCAAAGAATATGTCGAACGGTTCCTTGATTTCCCCGGTTCCTTTAACCAGTAACCTTGCCTTAACATATAGTAGCACTGCATAGGTCAGGTCGCGCTGGTAACATTCTTGCTCAGTGTAACGAGGTTCACGAAACTCATAGCCGATAAAACTGAGCTCCAGCCTGTTGCCGGTGAAGTCCTTAATAGGCGATATCTCTTCCAGTAATTGCTTTATGCCTTCCTCTTGGAACCATCGGTATGAGTCTAATTGGACTTCAATCAGATTGGGGACATCTATTATCTGGGGTAACTTAGAATAAGATTTTCTAAAAGCAGAAGAGGATTCCCTTTCGGGAAGCGTTGGTGACCTAAATACCATCTCTACTCCCTATACAGACATGCGGAAACATGCTTACTTTAGTGCTAATGCAAAATAAGAAACGCGGTTAGTCAAGAGATACAACAGGGCGAAACCTTAAGAGGCATAATTACAACCTAGTATGATACCACTATTGATAATGCTTGTCAAGTCCCATCCACTCTAAAAGCAATCTGCTATCAGAGAGGCCTATAGAAGATGAACAAGTTTCCCCTGATACTTCCCAATACTTTATAGCGGTGTTATAATAACAGAAAGTCTATGCAGAGTCTAATATGGCTATAATCAAAACCTCCGGGCTTACTAAATACTACGGCAAGATATGCGGCATTAAGAGTCTTGACCTGGAAGTAGACAAGGGCGAGATATTCGGCTTTCTGGGACCCAACGGTGCCGGCAAGACGACTACCATCCGTCTCCTCCTGGACCTTATTCGGCCCACCCGGGGGCAGGCTGAGGTTTTTGGACTCGATACCCACCGTAATTCTCTGGAAATCCGCCAGTGCCTGGGCTATGTGCCCGGTGACGTAGTGCTATATGATGGCATGACAGGCGGTGAGTTCCTGGCGCTGATGGGCAGCTTCCATCAGGGGCATGATGGCCGTCGGCTCAAAGAACTGCAGGAGCGACTGGAGCTAGACCTTTCTCGCCAGACCAGAGCCTATTCCAAGGGGATGAAACAGAAACTGGCCATCATCCAGGCCTTTATGAATGACCCGAAACTGCTGATACTGGATGAACCTACTCTGGGGCTTGACCCCCTGATGCAGCGTCAGTTCTATGATTTACTGCTAGAAGAGAAAAGTCGCGGTAAGACCATATTTCTATCGTCACACATTCTGCCCGAGGTGGAAAGGGTCTGCGACCGGGTAGGCATAGTACGAGGCGGCCACCTAGTAGATATTGAACTGGTAGCTGACCTGAAACGCAAGAAGATAAGGCGTATGCACCTCATCTTCAGCCGAGAGATGGCCCAGGATGAACTCAAGCTGAAGGGAGTGGATATTATCAGCATTAAGGGCAAACAGGTGGAACTCAAGGTGCACGGTGAAATCCCCAGCCTCTTAAAACAACTGTGCCAGCTTCCCATAGAAGATATGTCCTTCCCCGAGGCCAGCCTGGAAGATACCTTCATGGAGTTTTACGAGGAGGAACAGCCTTGAGCCTAAGACTATTTCTGAGTAATCTGAAGCTTGGCCGCTGGGGACTGATAGCCTGGTCCGGCATCATATTCCTCTACGGCGTGCTGACGATGTACCTCTACCCCACAGTGACTGAGGATATTCTTGGCTACCTGAACTCATTGCCGGAAGCGATGAAGGCAGCCTTCGGCTATGAGGGCGTAGATTTCACTACTTCCACCTTTACCCCAGAGGCATTCGCCACCCTTGAGTTCTTGGTGATGTGGCCGCTGCTTATAGGTATCTACGGCATCTTTTCCAGCATCGGCATTGCCCGTGAGGCGGAGCGGGGCACCCTTGATTTACTACTGGCCCAACCGGTTAAACGCTACAAGGTGCTGATAAGCAAGTTCGCCGTCTTCGTCTTCGCCGCTCTGCTGATAGCGATAGCCTCGCTGCTTGGCTTGGTCCTTGGCACCGTCATTATTAATGAATCGGTTAATACTACTAGCCTGGCCCTGGTGCTGTTTGAAGCCTTTCTCTTCGTACTGGCCATTGGCTGCTTCACCCTGCTTTTCTCGGCCATCTTCCTTGAGCCAAGAAAGAGCCTGCTGGCCGCCGGGGTGGTGATGGCCGGCTCCTATATACTTAATTTCATTGTGCCTATCTTGAGTGATTCCTTTAGCTGGCTGCGAAACCTGTCCCTTTTCTACTACTACCGGCCTAATGAGGTAGTCAGCAGCGCTTCCTTAAACGGAACAGCAGTCGCTGTATACGCATCGGTGGCTATTGTATGTTTCATCGCCGCGTTGGTGATCTTCCAGCGCCGTGACCTGAGCGTATAGGCTGGTTCCGCTAGGGTTAGGGCCAGCCAGTTCCCCAGCCTTGCGATTGACGCTGAAATATGCTTGTGATAGTATTTAGTACCTGAGGTACGATTTTACCGTGGGTTAAATTAAATCCCTTTTTTGTTTACCATCCGCATTATACTTAATACTTACCAGCAACTGGTCATGTTATTAGAGGAAGAGCTAGCCCGGTTATCGCCCAAGAAAGATATGCTGCTTACCATCGGGGTCTTTGATGGAGTTCACCTTGGTCATAAATATTTGCTCAAACAACTAACCCGGCAGGCTAGAGAGCAGAACTTAATTAGCGGGGTGGTAACCTTCAAGCAGCACCCCCAGAAGATACTGTTACCCGAAACCAGGTTGCTTTATTTAACCAGTCTCAGTCAAAGAATCAAACTTCTTAAGGGTGAAGGAGTTGAAGTCATTGTTACCCTTTCCTTCACACTGGAGCTAGCTCAGATCAGTGCCCATGAGTTCGTTGGTATGCTGAAAAAGCACCTTGGAATGCGCGGACTGATAATTGGGCCTGGCTTTGCCCTAGGACGAACCCGGAAAGGCAATGCCGTGGCTCTGCATAAATTTGGGCAGAGTATGGATTTCAGCGTAACAGTAGTCCCACCAGCAACAATAAACGGGGAAGTCATCAGTAGCACCGCCATCAGGAATACTTTAGCTAGGGGTGATATGAAAAAAGTGCATGATATGTTCGGTCGCTACTTCAGCCTTGAAGGGCGTGTTATCGCCGGAAGCGGCCGAGGCATAGGGTTAGGCTTTCCCACTGCCAATCTAGACATTGACCCGCAGCAGGCGCTGCCGGCAGATGGCATTTACGCCACCTGGACCTATATTGATAACCAGGCCCACCAGTCAGTGACCAATATCGGTAAGCGGCCTACCTTTGGCAATGGTGAGCGAACTGTAGAGGTCCACATCCTTGACTATCGTGGTGACCTATATCGGCGGGAGCTAAAAATTGATATAATAGAGCGACTGCGTGATGAAAAGAAGTTTAGTACCGCCGAGGAGCTAAAAAAGCAAATAGCAGAGGATATAAAACAAGGCAGAGCCCTATTAAAAGGCTGAAACTAGATATGGATACGGTGAAAATGTCCCCTAAGGATATTTTAAAGCTACTGCGGCGGGGGGTAGCTGAGGTTATAGTGAAAGAAGAGCTGGTTGAGCTATTAGGCTCGGGCAAGAAACTACGGCTAAAGGAAGGCTTTGACCCCAGTTTCCCCGACATCCACCTGGGGCACATGGTAGCCCTTAAGAAGCTACGGGAGTTCCAGGAGTTAGGTCACCAGGTTGTCCTCATCGTTGGTGATTGGACAGCCCAGATTGGTGACCCCAGTGGCATCTCCGTCACCCGCCCTATGCTATCTGCCGAACAGGTAAAAGCCAATGCCCAAACCTATATGGAGCAGTTCTTCAAGGTAGTTGATAAGGCTCACACAGAGGTCAGATGGCAAAGCGAGTGGTTTGACAAATTCACCCTTGCCGACGTTATCCAGCTTACCAGCAAATTCACCATAGCCCAGTTACTGGCTCGTGAAGACTTCAACAAGCGGTATAATGCCGGGCGACCGATAACGATGACCGAATTTCTCTATCCCCTGCTCCAAGCCTATGATTCGGTAGCCATTCAGGCTGATGTTGAATTTGGCGGCACTGACCAGAAGTTTAATCTGCTGGTTGGCCGGGAGCTACAATCAATGGTAGGCCAGCGTCCCCAACAGCTCCTTTTAGTCCCCATCCTCATCGGCACCGACGGCAGCCAGAAGATGAGTAAAAGTCTGGACAACTATATTGGCGTCGCCGAGCCACCCGAGGAGATATACGGCAAGGTAATGTCCATCCCGGACACACTTATCCTTCACTACTTTGAACTGGTAACCGATGTCCCTGACCAAGAACTGGGGGAATTCAAGCAAGAGTTTGAGAATAAAACTGTCAACCCGATGGAGCTTAAAAAACGGCTGGCCAGGGAGATTGTAAGCCAGCTCTATAATCAGAAGGCAGCCAGCCAAGCCGAGAGACACTTTACCCGGGTTATCCAGCAGAAAGAGGTGCCGGAGGAGATAGAGCTTGGTACAAAGTCGAAAGGCAATCTCAGAGATTATCTTGTAACAAACAAGCTCGCAAAAAGCAAAATGGAAGCCAAGCGTCTCATCGAGCAAGGCGCCGTATATGTAGACGGCAAAAGAAATGCAGATGCGAACTGGATAGTCACAAAAGACAGTATCATAAGAGTAGGAAAGAGAGGTCTTTATATCAAGTCAACCTAACCCCAGTTAAGAAGGCAAACGCCGCTTTGCTAAAGTAATTAATTCAGATATACTTAGTAACAAGCAGTGAGGAGC
>DAOWHE010000072.1 GCA_030641585.1 Dehalococcoidales bacterium
AGTGGGTATTCCCGACGTTGGTCACCCAGTCTCTTATTGCCTCGTTGATGGCATCCTTCAGCGTGCGGCTGCCACTGGAAACCGACCTTACTTCGGCGCCCATCAGCTTCATGCGGAAGACATTAAGAGATTGACGGAGTATATCCTCCTCACCCATATAGATGATACACTCCAACCCCAGCATGGCACATACGGCAGCGGTAGCCACTCCATGCTGCCCGGCTCCGGTCTCGGCAATGATTCTGTGCTTTCCCATTCTCCGGGCAAGAAGACCCTGCCCCAGAGCATTATTAATCTTATGGGCTCCAGTATGAGCCAGGTCCTCCCTCTTAAGGAAAATCCGGGCACCAGCGCAGTGTCTACTTAATCCTTCCGCCAGGTAAAGCGGTGTCGGCCTGCCGGCGTAGTCACGGCACAGTGACTCAAACTCAGCCCAGAAGGCAGCATCGGTCTTCGCCTGCTTATAGGCTTTAGCCAGCTCATCCAGGACCGGCATCAGGGTCTCAGGGACAAACTGTCCGCCGTAATCCCCAAAGTATCCTCTACTATCAGGCAGCAATAGCCTACCTCCTTCTTTTTTTAGGGAAACGAATCAAAGCTAACAAGATAGGAATTAGCTAGGAATCGTTTTTTTAGTTATGTAAAGTGGGAACATACGAAGCTATTAATAAATCTGGCTAAGGCTCTGAAGGTTGACTGACCTCCCCCTAGGCCTGTCTCACCCAAGTTTAGTCCGAGCATTGGTTCGTGTTCGTTGCCCCTCTGAAAGTTGACTGACTTCCCTCTCGGCTCTCCTCGCTGCCTCAACGAAGGCTCTGATTTTTGAAGCATCTTTTTGGCCACTAGTCTCTACACCGGTGGAGACATCAACCCCCCAGGGCTTGGTCTCCTTGACCGCTTGGCCGACATTGGCCGGGGTAAGTCCGCCGGCGATAATTACCGGAAACCTGGCTGATACCTCCTCGGCCAATCGCCAATTAAAGGCCTTACCCGTCCCACCATAAGCGTTTCTGACCTTTGAGTCAAGAAGGCATATGAGCTCTTGTCTTAGGGATAACCGGTATCCCGTCTCTATCTCGGTCATGAGCTTCTTGGTTGTCTTGCTGGCTGATACACGAATGACCTTGATAATCGGTCGCTCAATCTCCTGGCAGTAGCGCCAGGTCTCATCGCCACTGAGCTGCACCCAGTCCAATCGGCAGCTGTCGGCAATACGGTTAACCTCCCGAGCTGCCATATTTACAAAAACACCAACCACAGCCGGGTGGGGTCTCAAGCCGTGAACCGCTTTCACTATCGGTAATGCTTTTTGGGGAGAGACCTGACGCCGACTGGGGGCAAAGACCAGCCCCAAGAAATCGGCACCAGCTTCAGCTGCCACCAAAGCATGCTCTATCTCAGATAGCCCACAAATCTTGATCTTAATCATTATAACCCTTTATCTTGGTAGTAATGTTTGGCGCCGGCTTACCGGCTAGGGGCAGTGATAGAGCTCCGGCTAATAACTCCTTCATCTTAACCGCTATATCGGGTGCTGACATTAGAGACTCACCGATGAGAACTGCATCAACAGCCCACTTTTTCAGCTTTTCCATATCGCTACGGTCATTTATGCCACTTTCACTGACCACAATTTTATCTGGCGGGATAAGCGGTCGCAGACGCTCGGTAGTGGACAGGTCTACGCTAAAGGTTTTTAGGTCCCGGTTATTCAGGCCGATGAGTCTAGCTCCAATTTTTAGGGCAATTTCAAGCTCAGCTTCGTTATGCACCTCCACCAGGCAACTCATGCCCAACTCATGACTCAGCAATAGTAACTCCTCCAGCTTCTCGGGTTTTAAGATAGCCACGATAAGCAGCAGGCTATCGGCACCGTAAGCCCGCGATTCATACACCTGATAGGGGTCATGAATAAAGTCCTTTCTTAAGAGAGGCAGCCTCTTATTTCCCAGTGCCTTTCTAATATCTCTCAGGTGACTTAAGCTACCCTTAAAGTATGTGGCCTCGGTCAGTACTGATATAGCTGAAGCGCCGTTACTGGCATAGGTTTGGGCTATCTCCACCGGATTAAAATCAGGGCGAATAATGCCCCTGGATGGTGATGCTTTTTTTACCTCGGCAATGAGCTGAATACGGTCGCCACGCAGTGCCAAAGCCAAGTCAAGAGGCGAAGGCTGCGCCAAGGCCAGCCTTTGCAGCTCTGCAAGAGGAAGGCTGCGCTTTCGAGCTTCAAGCTCTACAAGATTATCTTTTACTATCTGCTCTAAAATCATCCAAGACTCCCTAAGTCAAGAGTGTTTATTTTGTCACCCTGAGCGATAGCGAAGGGTCTAGATTCTTCGCTTTGCTCAGAATGACAGACAAGATTGGTAAACATCCTCCTAGGCCAGGCTTTGACTGAACTCTATTAACTGTTCCAGTTTTGCCAGGGCATGACCGCCGTCAATTACCTCTTTAGCTAAGGCTACCCCATCTCCAAGCGTTGCTACCCTGTCTCCAGCCAGTAGCACAGCGCTGGCATTCATTATAACCACATCTTGCTGAGGACCAGGGGCACCGGCGAGAATTTTATGCAGCAAGGC
>DAOWHE010000044.1 GCA_030641585.1 Dehalococcoidales bacterium
GGAGTTTAATGCCCGCTTCGGTGACCCGGAAGCCCAGGTTACCCTGCCCCTACTCAAGACCGACCTGGTAGATATAATGCTGGCGGTAGTTAATAACAACCTTGACCAGATTAATGTAGAATGGAGCAGAGAAGCCTGCGTTGGGGTTGTCTTAACATCAGCCGGCTATCCGGCAAGCTATAAAACAGGCTTCCCCATTAGCGGGCTCAGTGATTTAGACAAAGACATTCTAGTATTTCATGCCGGAACCAAGCTCGGCTTGGAGCCGGGACAGGTATTAACCAATGGCGGGCGAGTGCTTACCGTAGTCGCCACCGGCAAGACCATTGCCGAAGCCAGAGAAAAGGTTTATGCTAACATCACAAGAATCCACTTTGACGGCTGTCATTATCGTAAGGACATCGCCGACATAAAGAATAGTCAGTAAGGAGATGAGGTTACTCATATTATGTCATTAGTAGCTGTAGTTATGGGTAGTAAGTCGGATACCGAAGCAATGAAGCCGACTCTAGAGACATTAGACGGGCTTGGCATTTCTTATGAGGTAAAAGTAATATCAGCCCACCGTAACCCGGAAAAGGCCAGAGAGTACGGACTGGCCGTCCGAAGCCAGGGGATTGAGGTTATTATTGCTGCCGCCGGAGGCGCTGCCCACCTGCCCGGGGTCTTAGCCAGCTGGACCACCCTGCCCGTCATCGGTGTACCACTAGCCACCAACGAACTAGAGGGCGTTGATGCCCTCTATTCTATGGCTCAGATGCCGGCCGGGATACCGGTAGCTACAGTAGCCATAGGCACCGCCGGGGCAAAGAATGCCGCCTACCTCGCCGCCGAAATCCTGGGCCTTAAGTATGATGGCATACGAGAGGCTTATGAGAAATATAGAAACAAATTACAGGGAGACAGCCAATGATTGAGCGTTACTCTCGTCCACAAATGAAAAACATCTGGTCTGATGAGAACAAATTTGCCAGATGGCTTGAGGTAGAGATTGCCGTTTGTGAGGCATGGTCTGAGCTGGGCACTATCCCTAGAGAGACCGTGCCTAAGATAAAACTAGCCCGAGTTAATCTTAAACGCATGAAGGAGCTTTTAGCCGAAACCCACCATGATATGACCGCTTTCCTTGGCTCAGTCTCGGAAAGCTTGGGTAATGAATCACGCTTTATTCACCTTGGTCTTACCTCCTCCGATGTAATAGACACCGCCCTCAGCCTGCAACTGGTTGAAGCGGCTAAGCTACTGGGTCAGGACATAAAGGAACTCATCTCGGTAGTGGCAGAGAGGGCACTAGAGCACAAATATACGGTCATGATCGGTCGCACCCACGGTATCCATGCCGAACCAACATCATTTGGCCTAAAGCTGGCGTTATGGGTTGAAGAATTAAAGCGCCACCGGCGCCGGCTCGCTGAAGCCACCAAGATAGTCGCTGTCGGCAAAATCTCAGGGGCCATCGGCACCTATGCTACGGTAGCCCCCGAGGTTGAAGAAAAGGCCTGTGCCAAGCTGGGTCTTACCCCAGCACCGATATCAAACCAGATTTTACAACGCGACCGCCACGCCCAACTTGTTACCACCCTGGGCATAATCTCAAGCTCACTGGAGAAATTTGCCACCGAAATTAGGGCGCTGCAAAAAACAGAGGTGCGAGAAGTGGAAGAGCCTTTTACCACTGGTCAAACTGGCTCTTCTGCCATGCCACATAAACGCAACCCTGAGCTTTGCGAACGAATCTGCGGCTTGGCCCGGCTGGTGCGAGGCCATGCACTAACTTCCATGGAAAACATTGCTCTGTGGCACGAGCGCGACATCAGCCACTCATCAACCGAGCGTATAATATTGCCCGATGCTTGTATTATAGTTGATTACACTCTGTCCCTTTTCACATCCATAATGGCCGCCTTACAGGTTTATCCACAGAGGATGAGAAAGAACCTGGAGCTTACCAAGGGTCTGGTTTTCTCACAGCGAGTAATGCTGGCCCTTATTGATAAGGGGTTAAGCCGACAGGAGGCCTATAAGCTGGTTCAGCGCATTGCCATGAAAGCATGGAAGGTTAACAGAAACTTCTTAAGCCTGCTTAAGAGCGACGATGAGATAACCGCCATCTTACCTCCGTCACAGCTTGAGCCGCTCTTTAACTATCAATACTACTTACGCTATGTAGACGAGATTTTTAGACGCCTGGGCTTAACCGAGGCACAGTGGAAAAAGAAGCCTACAAAGATTGAGCCAACACAGCTAGCCCCGGGAGCAATATAAGTCAGGCCTAAAGAGATAGCACTTGTGACCATGAACATTCAGCCATCAGTCCTACTAAATACGGATTTGCCCCTGCCACTATTTATCCGTGGTAAGGTGCGCGACACCTATGAACTGGGTAGCCGGCTGCTCATCGTCGCCAGCGACCGAATCTCCGCCTTTGACGTTATTCTGCCCTGCGGTATACCTAACAAGGGGCGAGTCTTAAATCAACTGTCCGCTTTCTGGTTTCAAAAGACGGCAGAGCTAGTGCCCAACCACCTACTGGAAGTAGTGGATGATGCCCACTGCCTCGGCTCCTATCTCACTGTTAAAAACCGTTTTGCCTACCCGCCCTACCTTAACGGTCGGTCAATGGTGGTGAAGAAAGCCAGACGCCTTCCCGTTGAGTGTGTGGTACGTGGCTACCTTTCCGGGTCGGCCTGGGAAGAATACCGAGAGTACGGCACTGTTTCCGGGATACCCTTATCCAAAGGGCTAAAGGAAAGTGAGGAACTCCCCCAGCCAATATTTACCCCAACCACCAAGGCAGAAGGCGAGCATGATGTGCCACTATCAATAGATGAAGTCAAAAAGCTGGTCGGTGAGTCTCTGACTGAGGAGATAAAGGAGAAAAGCCTGACTATATATCGCTATGCCCGGGAATACGCCATCACCAAGGGCTTTATCATCGCCGATACCAAGCTGGAGTTCGGGCTGGATGGGAGTAGGCTCATCCTCATTGATGAGCTACTGACCCCGGACTCAAGCCGTTTCTGGGATATTAATTTATATAAGGTCGGGCAGCCCCAGGACAGCTTTGACAAGCAACCGGTGCGTGACTGGCTTACCAAGTCCGGATGGAATAAGGAACCACCAGCGCCAGTGCTGCCGCCGGAAGTCATTGAGCAGACTTCCCAGAGATACCAGCAGGCTTATGAGAGGCTGACGGGTAGGAAGCTAGAATCTGTCTGTCCAATGTACTAATTGTGGCTTTACTTTCAAAAGTAATAAAGAAGAGGGTCAGCCATGCCCAAAATATAGCTCGCGCAATCGCTCCGTCCACCTTCATGACGAGGTGAAAGCACACGCATTCTTAAAGGTGAAGAAAAAGAGAGCTTATTCTAAGGGAAGGTTGAAGGGGCAAAGCCCCTTCAAAAACTATCGTCCCCCTCTCCTTTGAAGGAGAGGGGGACCGAGGGGGAGAGGTTGATAAAGATTCTTACCCCTCCAAAAACTCCTTGGTACTCGGCAGCTCACCTGAAACCCGCTCGTCAATTCTGGTGGCTTTATCCAGCGCTTTACCCAGTGCCTTAAACAGGGCTTCCGCCTTGTGGTGGTCATTGCTGCCATAGATAACCCTGGCGTGGAGATTGAGCTTTGCCTCGGAAGCAAAGGCTTCAAGAAAGTGACGGATAAGGTCGGTGGCAAAGTCGGACATGTCATTATCAGTAAAAGGTAGCTCAAGCACACTATATCCCCGCCCGCTTATGTCCACCGCCACCATTGCCAGAGCGTCATCCAGAGGCACCGTGGCATCAGCCATGCGTGAAATACCACGCTTATCGCCCAGGGCTTCACCCAGAGCCTTGCCCAGACAAAGGGCAACATCCTCTACCAGATGGTGCTGGTCATCACCGGTGGCTGAGACTTTTATGTCAAATACCCCGTGCCTTGCCAGTTGCGCCAGCAGGTGGTCAAACATTCTAATCCCGGTAACCATCTCATAGTTACCGCTGCCATCAAGATTAAGCTCCAGGCTGATATTTGTTTCCTTGGTCTCCCGCTTAATGATAGCTGCTCTTTCAGTCATAAAATTCCTCCCCTAGTTCCTTTAAGGTTTCAAACAGGATATCATTTTCCTCCGGTTTACCAACACTAATGCGGATGCAGTCCCTTAGTTGTGGCTCATCAAAGTAACGAACCAGAATTCCCCTGTTTTGTAATTCTTGCTGAAGCTGACGTGCCCCGGCTAATACCGAGCACAGAATAAAGTTTGCCTGTGACGGGAAGGGTTTTAGCCACTTTATCTTCTTAAGCTCACTAAAGAGCCTTTCCCTCTCGGCAACTATAGCCTTTACCCGGCTCATCAGATAATCAATATCCTTGAGAGACTCTCGCACCGCCACCAGAGCGGCTACATTTACGCAATATGGTTCCTTGATTCTGAGGAGGTAGTCGGCTATGCTGGTCGGGAAAAGACCATAGCCGATCCTTAAGCCTGCCAACCCGGCCCACTTACTGAATGTCCGCAACACCATCAGGTTTCTGTACTGGCCAACCAGGGGGGCCATGGTCTGGCCGGCAAATTCATAATACGCTTCGTCAACCAGCACCAGCAGTCCGCTGTCAAGAAGCTCGAGAATATCCTCCCTGGGCGCAAGCGTTCCCGTAGGATTATTGGGACTGGCCAGCAGTATTACTTTAGTCTTTTTGGTGATGGCTTTCTTTACCGCACCGACATCAACACAAAAGTCTTCAGTCCTGGGCACCTCAACCGGAGTACCGCCACACAGCTCGGTAAAGAAACGGAACATGGCAAAGGTAGGAACCAGGTTTATCACCTCATCACCCGGCTCTAAAAACAGGCGCAGAATAAGGTCTATCAGTCGGTCGCTGCCAGCGCTGGCCACGATGTGCTCCATACTAACGCCGGTATAGCCTTCAAGCTGCTTCCTGAGCTCCGTCTGCCCTGAGTCGGGGTAGACACTTATATCAGTATAGGCAGCCAGGGCCTGGTTTACTCTTGGCGAGCAGCCGTAGGGGTTCTCGTTGGCGTCCAGCTTGATAATACTCTCCGCCGGGACTTCGGTCTTACCCACCAGAGTTTCCGGTGACTTACTGGCGGCATAGCCCACGAAGCTAACCAGATGACGGCGTACCAGTCTCTCTATGCCTGCATCTTCAGTCATTTTCCCCTGCCCTTGCCCTTCACTAACCAACCAGACTAGATATAAATCTTAGCACAAATCTGGTAACTAAGAAAGAACCCTCCGTGACGGAGGGTCCTCTCTTCTACTTTTTAAGCTTTAATTTCAGAGCCAGCGATTTAAACACGTAACCATCACAGGCTACCGTCAAGGTACTCTGTTTTACGAGCAGTGAGTCTTAAGCATCTCAGCTATGGTCTAGCTCAACTCTTCAAGTTCGTCGAGAAGAGCTTGCAGATCTCCATCGGTGAGAATGTCTGCCCATGGAGGCATTACAAGGCCACCATCTTTTATGGCGTCCTCAATTTGCGCTCTAGTAAGGGCGTGGTCTAATAGATCCGGTCCAACATCCCCCGTGTAATCGGTCCCGTGGCAGACAGCACATCTCTCCTGAAAAAGTGCCGACCCATCCGGTGTGGTAGCCGTTGGTGTAACTGTAACCGTAACCGTACTGGTAGCCGTACTGGTAACCGTACTGGTAACCGTATCGGTAACCGTATCGGCACAGGCGGTAACAAACACCATCAACAGCAGTAGTAAGAAAGATAATACCAGAAAAACAACTCTTTTCATTTTTACCCTCCTTAGCATTTTACTTGTGAGACTAGCACAGAAAATGCAAACTGTCAATAGTTTCTTTAGCTGTTTCTCTACTGCCCAGACACAAACCTTAAGCCTCTAAACTCTAGTCTTCACTGAGATAGGCGACAAGGTTATCTATCTCTTCCCCGGTGAGCGAACCCCGCCAAGATGGCATGGCAGCCCGACCTTCCCTTATGACGGTTTCAATCTGCCCATCGGTAAGGCCGTGCACTACGAGGCCCGGGCCAATACCCCCCCCACGTTCAGCGCCATGACAGACGCTACACTTTTCCTGATAAAGATCAGCGCCGGCACTAACATCAGGGGTAGTAGTATTTGACGAGCCACAGGCAACCGCCAGCAGCACAGCCAGCAACAAGGGCAGCAACAGGAAACAACTTCTCTTCATCTTTAACCTCCCTGACGAACGTTTTATATGTGGGTTACCCCTTTTTTGACACTATCACAGGAAGCGCTGACTGTCAACAGTTTATCTCAGCCGCTTCTCTACCGCCCGGGCATGAGCCTCAAAGCCCTCAGCACGGGCAATGGTTATGGCCGCCGGCCCCAGCTCTCTCAAGCTGGCATCATCTACCGTAACAACATTCATGTACTTTATAAAATCAGTTATATTGAGCAGCGAGCTAAAGCGGGCGGTGCCGCCTGTCGACAAAGCATGGCTGGGTCCAGCCACATAGTCGCCCAAGACCACCGTCGGCTTCTGCCCAACAAATATACAGCCGGCGTTAGTTATCTGACTAATATAAGAATCGGCTTCTTTTACCATCAGACAAAGGTGTTCCGGGGCATACAGATTGGCAAGCCGAATAGCCTCGCCAGTACCTGCCACCACCACTATCATCCCTCTGTTTGCCAGGGACTCGGTGGCTATAGCCTTTCGCTCCAGAGTATCCAGTTGTCGCTCCAGCTCTCTACTTACCTGGTCGGCCAACTGCTGCGAGGTGGTTATCAAAATAGCCGAAGCCAGTGGGTCATGCTCTGCCTGAGCCAGAAGGTCAGCGGCACAGTATTGGGGGCTGGCCGTTTCATCAGCGATAATTACCACCTCACTTGGTCCCTGAAGTCCGTCAATATCAACCACACCGTAGACGAGTTTCTTGGCCAGCATAACAAAGATATTTCCCGGGCCACAAATCTTGTCAACCCTGGGGATAGACTGGGTACCATAGGCCAAGGCGGCAACTGCCTGGGCACCACCAATACAAAAAATACGGTCAACCTTAGCAATGTCGGCGGCAACCAATGTTGCTGCCGGCACTGCCCCATTTGCCGCCGGTGGCGTAACCAGGATAACCTGATTGACCCCGGCCACCTTAGCCGGTATAGCAGTCATCAGCACCGTCGACGGATAGCAGGCGGTGCCGCCGGGAGCATAAACACCAACACACTCCAGTGTACGTATCAGGGTACCGGGGGCCATCTTGGCCACACCACTCAAGAAAGCATCTTTCTGTGCCACCTGAAAGGAAAGTATTCGTCCTGCGGCAAGCTTCAACGCTGTTAAGAGTTCAGGCTCAACCTGTCGATAGGCTTTACTTACCTCATCCTTGCCTACTTCAAGCGACCCAAGCTTCACCCGGTCAATCTTAAGACTATAATCAATAAGGGCGGCATCACCCCTGTTTCGCACCTCGGCAATGATTTGTTTAACGGCTTGCTCCGGGTCCTCGGTGCCGAACATCTCCTTAAGTCTCCTCTTCAGCACCGGCGAAACAGAGTAGTCACCGGATGATGCCTGCCTTTTTAAGCGCGATTCTGCCTGTTTAAAACCCTTAACTATTCTCAATTCAGATTGCCTCCACTGCATCCTGGAGCATCTTAAGCAAAGACTTTATTCTCTCACCCTTAACAGAGCTGGCTATACTTCCGGTACTGCCAATCAGGCAGGCTGTTGAGGTAAAGAGAGTGTCTATAATCTTAAGGTTATGTCTGGCTATGGTCCGCCCGGTCTCGGTATTCTCAATCAGCAAATCTGCATCCTCCGGCAAGAAGGCTTCAGTGGCGCCCCAGGTAGGAATCACCCTATACATGCCCAGGTGATTAGTTCTGGCATACTTGTCGGCTATATTTAAGTACTCCGAAGCTACCCGGTAGGCTACCTTGCTCTGGCGACAAAGCTGCCTCAGACCATCAGTATCGTCCACAGGTACATCTTTGCTGACGACAGCCACTATTCTTACCTTACCGTATTTGAGGTCTAAAAGCTCTGTTGCCGGACTGGACGGAAACTGATAGCAGTGCTCGGTGAGCCAATCTCTGCCGGTGATAGCCAAATCAAAATTGCCATTTGCTACCTGCAGTGGCATATCCTGGGGTCTAATTACCTTGATTAGTACTCCATCCAGGCTACTTGTCGGTCTGCGACTACCCACCGCTGACGGGTAATCGTCAATCTGAATCCCAGCCCGGTCTAATATGCGACGGACATGCAGCTGCTGATGTCCATCGGGCAGAGCCAGCCTAACTACATCATCAGGCACTTGCCTGGCAAAAGGCAACTCGGTTGCTGCCGATACTTTTATCTCCTCTAATGGAGAGAGATTCTTCTCCGCCGGCGGTAGGTTATCGGTAATAGAAGACAGTATCTCAGCCATGTCTTTTGCTTTCAGGCTATACCTGTTGGCTATAAGACATGCCCCAAAATCAAGGACTTTGCTTAAGGGCACCAGGCCATGGTTAAGGACTTCCCCCCCTGTTTTCCTCGGCAGTAGCACAATGTCAGCACTCTCTGGAGGATAAGCCTCAGCCGCCCCCCAGAGGGGATATATGCAAAACCGCTTCAGTCTCGTGTGTGCCGCAAATGATTCAGCCAGGTTGGGGTACTCACTGGCGATACGGATAATATCCCACTTTGTCGCCAGTGTCTCCAGACTGGCTACTCCATAAGATACAGCAGCCGCCATATATAGAGCACCCTCGCCATACCCCAGGTCTCTTACCTTAACCAGAGCGCTGCTCGGATATTTAACTAAAAGCTCCTCAACCCAGTCCAGCCCACAAATCCCCAGGTCATAGTTGCCTACCGCCACCTGAATGGGTATGTCCTTTTCGTGGAATATCTTAGCCTTAAGAGCCGGGAACCTTTGTGAGCTAAGGCGGTAAGAGCGCGCTCCCTCATGGTAATCACCTAAGCCCCAGCCGGCTTTCTCAAGTATGGCCGCCGTCTTGGCTAAAAGGCCCCCCTTGGGCAAAGCTATCTTGATTGGCATCTTAACCACTCCCCACAAAAGCCAAAACCTCAGCGGCAGACTCAACACTGGACTTCTTACCGCCAAGTTTATCACTCAAGACAAACCTTGGTGATTTACTTTGAATCTCAAGAACGAAGTCATAGCTGGCTACTTCCTCGCCACCGAGAGCAAGTTCGGTTACATAGCCGGCTTCACGAAGGCGGCTGGCGATACCGAAGCCTTCTTTCATCACCTCTGATGCAACACGAACCAGAATCCTTTTTGTCATAAGCTCCGCTGAAGCTTCCGGCTTCACCAGCTTCATCAAGCTGTCCAGATAAAGGGCAAAACCGGCTGCCGGTGTATCCTGCTCACCCATTTGCGAAATCAGGGCATCATATCTGCCACCGCCACCAATGTTTTCCCCTCCAATAAAGAGATGGAAAATAACCCCGGTATAGTACTCAAAGCCC
>DAOWHE010000032.1 GCA_030641585.1 Dehalococcoidales bacterium
CACTACGTTCCTCAGAATGACATTTGAGGCAAAGCCCTTGTAAGGAGAGGGGGGAGGATTTTAGGAAGAGGGGCTAACGCCCCTCTTAAACACCCCATCAGGTCAGGCTTATTATCAAGGGAGGGGGAAATAATACCCTTTTCTTAGCTACCTGATTTTATGATATACTTGAGTTAAACTCAAAAGCTGTTGGTAGCCGAAAATGTATGACTTTAGCCATAATAGAAATTTTAGCATTAATTCTATCCTGCATAGCGGCAATACTTTCGATTATTGCTGCCATAATATCCATCAAGAATCGTAGCAAGCTTTTTAAAGAGAAAGAGGGCGAGAAATTATCGGCAAAGCTCTTAGTAGAGCAGTATAAATATGAGCCAGTGTAGCTCAGAGGTAGAGCGGCGCTTTCGTAAAGCGCGGGTCGTGGGTTCGAATCCCTCCGCTGGCTCCACAGCTAGTTTATGAAGATTGGAGAATAGATGAGCCGGTTTATAGATAAATTAAAGCAGGCGTCACAGGTCATATCCCAGCCAATGGGATTTAGAGCAGCACAGCCCATCTCAAAGCTAAGGCTGCTGCTCATTGCCTGCCTGCCTCAAACTGGTGTTGATAACCTGGTTGATTATATAGCTGGTGCCGATGCCGGGCTACTACCCATTGCCGGATTGAGTTCAGGGGCTAAGAAACTTAAAGAAATAGTTCGGGTGGTGCCTGGCATCCCCTGGGGAGGCCTACTGAAGGATAATTGCCGGGGCGGAATAAAGCAGCTTGTTCAGGCTGACTGTGATTTTATTGCTTTCCCGGCTAATACCTCACTTAAATTGCTTGCGGATGATAAAGTGGGTAAGGTTCTGGTGATAGCTCCTTCACTGGATGAGGGCTTACTAAGAGCAGTTGATGAGCTGCCGGCAGATGCCGTCTTTATCACCAGCAAGCAGCAAGGGGAGCATTTTCTTACTTGGCATCACCTCATGTCTTTTAAGCGCTTTAGTGATTTATTGACTAAACCCCTGTTGGTCTCCGTGCCAGCGAATGTAACCGCCGATGAACTTCAGACCCTGTGGGAGGTGGGGGTGGATGGGGTGGTGGTTGATGTTGAGATTGGGCAGCCGGCGGGGAGATTAAGGGAGCTACGCCAGATGATTGATAGCCTTGTCTTATCATCAAAGCACAAGCGGGCAAAGATAGCAGCCTTGCTCCCCCGCGTTAGAGGTGAGGCCGGCATGTTAATAACTGAGGAGGAGGAGGAGGAAGAAGAAGAGGAGGAGGAATAGTCCTCTAGCCTGCTTAGTTATCCAGTATGGAAGCTCAACCTTAGCCGTTAAAGCTTTGAAAGTTGCCAGAATTTGCCTTCGGTAGTAATAGCCGGGGCAATTACTATCTTGGCCTGGTGCATTTCTTTAATGGTAGATGCTCCGCAGACACCCATTGCTGTGCGCAGAGCGCCGACCAGGTTTTGGCTGCCGTCGGTGACAGAAGTTGGACCGAAGAGGATTTGCTCTAAGCTGCCGGTGGTGCCAACCTCTATACGGGTGCCTCTGGGGAGTGCCGGGTGTGGGTGGGACATGCCCCAGTGATAACCTCGCCCGGGGGCTTCTTTGGCTTGGGCAAAAATGGAACCGAGCATAACAGCATCAGCGCCAGCAGCAACGGCTTTACATACCTCGCCACCTCTGCGAAAACCACCGTCAGTAATTATCGGCACATATCTGCCAGACTCATTAAAGTATGTATCCCTGGCAGCAGCACAGTCCATTGTAGCTGTTATCTGAGGCACACCTACTCCCAATACTTCTCTGGTGGTGCAGGCAGCGCCCGGCCCGACACCTACCAGAACCCCGCAGATTCCGGTTCTCATGAGCTCCAAACAGGCACTGTAATTGACACAGTTACCGACAATAACAGGCATTGACATCGATTGACAAAGCTCGCTAAAGATTAGTCCGCGATAGCTTTTGGATATATGACGGGCAGTGGTAACCGTGGACTGGACGACCAAAATATCAGCCTGAGCTTCTGATGCTACCGGGGCGAAGCGTTTGGTATTAGCCGGGGTTACTGAAACGGCACATACCGCCCCTCCCCCCTTAATTTCTTGGATTCGCTGGCTAATAAGGCTTTCTTTAATCGGTTGAGAGTAGACCTTTTGTAGTAAGGAGGTAACTTCACCGCCGGGTGCTTGGGCAATTTCGGCTAGTATCTCTTCCGGGTTATCATAGCGGGTTTGGATTCCTTCCAGGTTAAGAACAGCCAGCCCACCCAGTTTGCTCATTTTGATGGCAAAGCCGGTATCGGTAACAGCATCCATGGCGGCGGCTATAACTGGGATGGAAAAGGTGAGGTTATCCACCTTGAAATCAATGTTTGTCTGGTCCGGATTGATGGTTAAATCTCCGGGCACAATAGCCACTTCATCAAATCCATAGGCACGATGAAGCTCCTTAAATTGGGGTGAGGTCATTTATGTCCCTCCTTAAAGGCAAACTATAGCAAAGGCAGCAGCGCAAAGTCAAGAAATTTTGGCTAGGGGTGTTTATCTTAGCCGAAGTAGACGAATAACTAAACTATAGGCTATAATAGCCTGACCGGGGAAGATTAAAGGCGATGCCTATCCTTTATGTTGTAGCTACTCCAATCGGTAATTTAGAAGATATTTCCCGGCGTGCCCTGCGTACTCTCGGTGAGGTGAGGCTAATCGCTGCTGAGGATACACGTAAGACGAAGCGACTGCTTAATGCTTATGATATTAAGACCCCTATGACCAGCTATCATGAGCAAAATAAGCGGAGCAAACTGGGCTATATTTTGGCTAAGCTTGAAGAGGGAGATGTGGCTCTTGTTTCTGAGGCCGGGATGCCGGGCATATCTGACCCCGGCTATGAACTGATTATAGCCACCAGTCAGCGGGGGATACCGGTGGTGCCAATTCCGGGCCCTTCAGCTATCATCACAGCACTGGCTATCTCCGGACTGCCCACAAATAGGTTTACCTATATCGGCTTCCTGCCGCGTAAGCCTGGTGAACGGCGGCGACAGCTGGATTCGGTTGCTGGTGAGCCAGGCACTATTATAGCCCTGGAGACACCCCATCGGCTAAGGGCGGCGTTAGGTGATATTCTGCTTAC
>DAOWHE010000030.1 GCA_030641585.1 Dehalococcoidales bacterium
CTACTGCGCCGACGATAAACCCCACCAGGTCATAATCCTTATTGGCATATAAGCCAGGCATCTCTGCCGTTTCACCACCGATGAGGGCGCAACCGACCTCATGGCAGGCCTGAGATAGTCCCTGGGCAATGGCTGCTATCTGCTCTGGCTTAAGCTTGCCCATAGCGATGTAGTCCAAGAAGAAGAGCGGCTCGGCGCCGCAGGTGAGTATATCATTAACACAGTGGTTAACGAGGTCAATGCCGATAGTATCATGCTTGGCTAGGGCGGCGGCGACTTTAAGCTTGGTGCCGACCCCGTCAACACTGGAGACCAGAACCGGCTGCTTGTAACCCTTAAGCTCAAAAAGCCCGCCAAAGAACCCCGGGCCAGCCAGCACCTCAGGGCGCAGGGTGGAGCGGGCATGCTGTCTAATCAGTTCTTTAACCTTATCGGCAGCATCAATATTAACGCCGGCTGCAGCATAGGTCTCTTTAATCTACTTTGCCTCCTGAAGTTAAAAATCTTTACTAAACCGTGCGGTTACCACTTTCTAAACCACTTTCCCCTGCCAGCGGCCGCCGCCAGAGGTGCCACGACAATCCAGAGGCTGATAGTAATTAGCATAGCCATGGCATAGCTTATTGAGCCTCCGCCGAAGTTTGGAGCAATAACACCCCAGAGAAGCATGGTAAAGAGAGAACTCAAGAAGAAGCCGGGTATAGCCGCTGCTATTATTAAAGTACAGCCCATCCTACTCAACCCTCCTTTAACTTGGACTAGCCAGTCCCAAGATATCGGCGAGTTTAATCATAGCACTAGGGCAGTCCAGCTGCAATCGCAGAAAATTTGCCGCCAAGGGCACTAGCAGAACATGGGTAACTGTAATTTCAGCTCACCGCTACTTTACGCCTGAATGACTCTTGTACTCGGCTGTCATAGCCTCCAGTGCCAGCTTATCCATCTCAAGCTGCACTGGTATGGGATATTCACCGGTGAAGCAGGCAAGGCAAAAGATATCCCTGGGCAAAGCCACCGCTTTAATCAGTCTGTTGATGCTCAGATAGCCTAATGAGTCGGCACCGATAAAATCCCTGATTTGGGGTATGGTTTTGCGGAAAGCGATCAGCTCCCAGCGGGTAGCCATATCCACCCCGAAGAAGCAGGGATAGCGGATAGGTGGGGCGCAGACACGCATATGTACTTCTTTAACGCCACCCTTCTTAAGTAGCCTGATTACCTGAGGTGTGGTAGTGCCTCTGACAATGCTGTCATCAACCAGGACTACCCGCTTGCCTTCTAATATAGAACGTAGAGGATTGAATTTAAGCTTAACGCCAAGGTCTCTTATTCTTTGGTCAGGTTCAATGAAGGTGCGCCCCATGTAACGGTTCTTAATCAAGCCCTCAGTCGGTGGTATGCCTGACCTAAGGGCGTAGCCGGCACCGGCCGCTGTGGCTGAATCAGGCACGCCGATAACCAAATCGGCATCTACCGGATATTCTTCAGCCAAGCCCTCGCCCATTGCCTGCCGTGCCGAGTAGATTAACCGACCATTGATGGTGCTATCGGGGCGGGAAAAGTAAATATATTCAAAAATGCAGAGCGCTCTCCGGTCTACCTCTTCCCGGTAACTATCAACCCCTTTCTCAGTGATAGAAACTATCTCGCCGGGTTCAATTTCCCTGACAAAGTGAGCGCCAATATGGTCAAGGGCACAACTTTCTGAGGCTAATACCAAAGCGTTACTATTAATAGTTCCCAGGCATAAGGGACGCACACCAAGGGGATCCCGAACTCCAAAGAGACTGTGGCTGGTCATAATGGTGAGAGAATATGCCCCCTGAAGCCGGTGCATGGCATATCTAATCTTGCCCAGCCAGTCTTTCTCGGGAGAGGAGAGAATGAGGTTGGCGATGACCTCGGTGTCCGTGGAGGTGTGGAAGGTATAGCCCTGATCGGATAGCTCTTTATATAGGGGTTCAGCATTGGTGATGTTGCCGTTATGGGCTATGGCAAAAGCATTTGAACCATCACCTACTATGATAGGCTGGACATTTGAGCCCCGGCTGGAGCCCCTGGTGGAGTAGCGGTTATGGCCGATGGCGATATTGCCGGTGAGCCGGCTTAACGATTCCTCGTCAAACACCTGGGATACCAGCCCCGTCTTGGCGTAGACCTGGAGTGTCTTTCCATCGGTGGTAGCAATACCGGCGCTTTCTTGACCGCGGTGTTGGAGAGCAAATAGAGCAAAAAAGGTAAGTCGGGCTATATCTTCATCGGGGGCATATATACCAAAAATGCCACAAGCCTCGTGCAAATCCGCCTGCCTTTAAACCCAGGTAAACTAACCCTGCTGTCTAATATTATAGCTCACTGGTGGCTTATAGGTCAATAAAACTTTGCATCTAAAGTGCCATTTCTGTAACCCACTCGACACAAGCAAGCCCAGTGTGCTAAAGATGCCTCACCGTCCAAAGTAGCCGGCATAGCCAACGGTCATGTCCTTGATTTATTAGTAGAGAAATTAATCTCAAGGAAATCTACAATCTGCTGCCTGACCTTAGGATACTCCCAACTATACTCATGTCCCGGGGTATTAATGCAATGAGAAAAATACTTTGGTTTCCCCTCAAGCCGACATTTAAACCATCTGTAGGGAGCAATTATTAATATAATTATTAATACCTTGAATCCAGCCATCAGATTCCTATGCACCACGGGGTCGGTCACCAGCCCGTTATTGTCTATGGCTAGTGTTCTATCAGTAATTACCCGCCGCGACAGTTGGGGGAAAAATATACCTAATTCAATGCTATAGACTTGGCGAAGCCCACCTAGTTGCCACATCACAGCATTACTGAAAGCGGCTCCCGAACTTACTCCTATCAGTATCACCTTGAGGTTACTAATATGTCGAGTAATGAACCTAAGCTCGGCTGCCATTACCTCTGCCTCGGAGGATATGCCTTTAAAAAAGAAGACGGCCTCCTTCTTTATCTCCCATATATGTGCCCACCAACTGTTGCCACTGCGGAAGTTTTGAGTCAGCAGCCAGCTACACCCCGGCTGTTCCAAGGTGGCGGTGACCCCTTCCACAATGCTCCTCTCCCATTGCAGCAACTGCTCTAACGGTGCGCTTCCCCAGCCACCGGGGTTATGAATAAGGAGAATATCTTTACCCCGAGCCCTGGTGCAAATATCCAAAAGCCTGTTGGTGAAGCTGGCGCACTTTTTGGCTTCATCTCCAAAAAGTCGTTGGGCTAGATGAAGGGCTTCTTCTTTTAAAGCTAAGTCGTTATCGGTCATCTTTGTCCGCTGGTTTGACAACAATATTCCTCCTTAATCCCTGACCTACCTTTCTGCTTGAGGTAGGTTATGTCTCCCTTTTGCCAGACCCAGAGGTGGTGGTCGGGTATAATCCAGCCGGCGATAGACTGTCTGTAAGGATAGACAACAAAAACGGCTTCAGCCACCCTATGGAGTTCATCCAACGCCTGCTTAGCATCATCAGTGGTCGGCAAGTGCTCCAGCAGGTGACTGGCGAAGGCAGCCCCAAAGCTCTTATCGGCGAAAGGGATATGTCTGACATCAGCAACTACCCCACACGGAGAACCTTCAAATGCTCGGGGGTTAATATCTAAGCAGACATCACCGTAACCGTGAGCCATGCCGAATCTAAAAAAACGGCGACGCCGGGTAATCCCAAAAGGTCCACCGGCCACAAGGAGTGGCTTGTTTCTCTCCAAGGCGTAACTACTAGCCGCTTGATATTTCCTGTCTTTGTCTCGATTTTCACTTATCAAAACAATCAGTTGCCAGCCGCCTACTCCGAGGAATATCCCCAGTATTATAAACAGAACAAGATACGCCATGTAATCATGCACTCCTTTATATATCCAAGAATGAGAACAGGGAAGTCAGTCCGAAATAGCCGCAAAAAGCGATAAACAGGCCCTTAACTGCGCTGCCCAGGAAGCAGAAGAAAAAGAACTTGTGCGGCGGGTAACGGAGGGTGGCTATGGCAATAGTCATCGGTAAATGTAGGGGGTTGAATACAGCCGACATGAGAAAGACTGCCAGCGAACCATGCCGCTTGGACCAGTCCGTGGCTCTGTCATAGAAGCGACCACCGAACTTAGCGGCGACTTTCTTGGATAGACCCCTGCCCCCATAGCCAATCAAGAAAGTGATCAATTGACCCAAACTAGCGCCTAATGCTGAGAGCAGCCCGACCAATATTGGCGCCAGTACACCCCACTCGGAAGCTATTATGCCTGGCAGGGTAAATACCAAAAGCCAATAAGGGACTGGTATCGCGGTTATGCTGAAAGTACTTCCGGCAATAAAGGCAACAATGAGCACACCCGCAAGACCATATCTTGCCACATAGGTCGAGCTCATCAACTCATCTTTGTAGTAAATAGCGGCAACGAAGAGACCGATGGTAGCCACTATTGCTAGGGCACCTATCCAAATCTCTTTTCTCGACCAGTATGGCCTGTCCTCTTGCTCCATAGTTTCACCATGCCTGTTCTATTTAACAAACCTGAGCAGCTTGCCGTCTCTGCCGTTGAGAGAATAAATCCTCAGTATAGGTTAGAATTTCGCCGATTTTTTGTGGTTTTGTATTTTACCACAACCGAGCTTTAACCTGAAACTCTTCCTGCCTCAATCTAGTGACGCCGAATTACTAACCACTTGAGCACTAGCTAGCTGCTTCGGTGACTTCTTTTACCGAAAAGATTAGCTCATCAGCCCCGCGCTCAACTATGATAGTGTCACCTGGGCTGAACTCGCCTTGCAGCAACTTACTTGATAGGGGATTTTCCACATAGCGCTCAATGGCTCTTCTCAAGGGTCGTGCTCCATAGGTCGGGTCATAGCCTACTTCAGTCAGCCATGCTTTTGCCTCCTGGGTAATCTCAACTCCCATTTTACGGTCAGCCAGACGCTTTTGTAAGTCACCAACCAGAAGCTCAACAATGCTTCTGAGCTGTTCCTCGGTCAGCTCGTGGAAAACTATAATCTCGTCTATTCGGTTTAAAAACTCAGGGCGGAAGGTTTTTTTCACCTCAGCCATCACCTTTCCCTTCATTTGCTCGTAGCCACTCTTCCGAGCCCTGGCTTTGTCTTTTGATGCAGCAAAGCCCATAGCCATATCGCGTTTAATAAGTTCAACCCCGGCATTCGAGGTCATGATAACCAACGTGTTCTTGAAGTCTACTGTTCGCCCATGGCCGTCGGTTAATCGTCCGTCATCAAGAATCTGCAAGAGGCTATTAAATACCTCAGGGTGTGCCTTCTCAATCTCATCCAGCAGCAATACCCGGTAGGGGCGCCGTCTGATGGCTTCGGTCAGTTGCCCGCCTTCCTCGTAGCCAATATAGCCCGGCGGGGCGCCGATTAGGCGTGACACCGTGTGCTTCTCCTGGTATTCCGACATATCCAGGCGTACCATGGCGTTTTCATCACCGAAGAGGAACCAAGCCAGGGTTCTAGCCAGCTCGGTCTTGCCAACACCGGTGGGGCCCAGGAACATAAAACTGCCAATAGGGCGTCTTGGGTCCTTGAGACCGGCCCGGCTTCTCCTGATAGCCTCCGAAATAGCTTTTACCGCCTCCTCCTGATTTACCAGACGCTCGTGAATCCGCTCCTCCATATGGAGCAGTTTCTCAGCCTCGCCCTCCAGCATTTGAGATACCGGGATGCCCGTCCAGCTGGAGACCAGCCAGGCAATAGCCTCTGCATCAACCACCTCGTCAATCTTCTCCTGCTGAAGCCACTGGTTCTTAGCCTGGTTGTACGCCTCTTCTAGGTGTGCTCTCTCGGTCTTGAGCTGGGCGGCGCGCTCGTAGTCCTGACGCTGTGAGGCAGCTTCCTCTTCATTGGTCAGTTGCTTGAGTTGGCTCTCCAGCGACCTGACCTCTGGCGGTGCGCTCTCAGTGTCAAGACGCAATTTACTGGCCGCCTCATCAATTAAGTCAATAGCCTTATCGGGCAAAAATCTATCCGAGATGTAACGCTGACTCAGGCGGGCCGCCGCCTCCAAAGCAGCATCACTAATCTTAATCTTATGGTGTGCCTCATACCTGGGGCGCAGCCCGCTGAGTATCTTTATAGTAGCCTCAACATCAGGCTCGCTGACCAATACCGGCTGGAGGCGCCGCTCCAGGGCCTTGTCCTTCTCAATAAACTTGCGGTACTCATCCAGAGTGGTAGCGCCGACACACTGCAGCTCGCCACTGGCCAGGGCTGGCTTGAGCATGTTTGAGGCATCAATAGCTCCCTCAGCGGCTCCAGCACCAACAACAGTGTGGATTTCATCAATGAACAGTATTACCTCACCCTGCGCCTGGCGAACTTCATCAATAACTGCTTTAAGCCGTTCCTCAAACTCACCGCGGAACTTGCTGCCGGCCACCAGAGCCCCCATATCCAGAGCCATAACCTTGCGTCCCCTCAACGATTCGGGGACGTCATCGGCGGCAATCTTCTGAGCCACTCCTTCAGCAATGGCCGTTTTGCCTACCCCGGCATCACCAACAATTACCGGGTTGTTCTTGGTACGCCGGGTGAGTATCTGCATCACCCGCTTAATCTCCTCATCCCGGCCGATAACCGGGTCGAGCTTGCCGGCTCGGGCGAGTTCAGTCAGGTCACGGCTGTATTTGGCTAAGGAGCGGTAGCGGCTCTCGGCACTGGCATCGGTAACCCGGTGCCCGCCGCGAATCTTCTGTAGTGCCCGGTAGACCTTCTCCTGGCCAACACCGGCGCTGTGAAGAATGTTGGCTGCCTCACCCTTCTCCTCCCCGCTCATGGCAATCAGCAGGTGTTCAGTGCCGGTAAACTCATCCTTGAACCTATCGGCTTCCTCACCAGCCTTCGTTAGCAGTTGGGCAACCTCCGGCGTAGCGTAGATTTGCCCAGTTGCATAAGTAACCTTCGGTACCTTATCTAAGCCCGCCTCAACCTGCTGCCTCACGGCTTCAATATTAACCCCAAGCTCCTTCAATATATCACCAACCAGACCTCCCTCCTGCCGGAGTAGTGCCAGCAGGATATGCGTTACAGCCCACTGGTTATGATGATACTGACGAACTATCTCCTGAGATAAAGCCAGTGCTTCCTGTGCCTGTTCAGTAAATCTCTCCTGTTTCATAGCTTATGCCCTCCTATACCTTTCAAGCTCTGACTTTAGCTCCTCGTTGGCCTGCTTGAGCTCAGCCAAACGCTTAGACATTCTCATGATTACCTCTACCCCGGCCAGGTTAACCCCGAGGTCTTCCATAAGTGTCATCACCCGGTGGAGCAGGGCTATGTCATCATCCGAATAAAGCCTGATATTACCCGGTGACCGATAGGGCTTTATTACACCTACCTTTTCGTAGTAGCGCAGGGTATAAGTCCGGGTACTAAGTATCTCGGCGGCTATGCTTATTACATAGCGTGGTCTGTCATCCTTGTTCATGCTTACCTCGCTTGTACAGTTTGTTATCAGCTGGCTCGGAGCTGGTTGAGCTTTTCAAATAATTCCTTCTCCTTGGGTGACAGGTTGGTTGGTAGTACCACGCTCACCTTAGCTATCAGGCTGCCCCGGGAGGATTTACCCAGATGGGGCATACCCTGTCCTGCCAGGCGAAAGGTCTTTCCATTCTGGGTCTCCGGTGGAATCTTTAGCGCCAGCTTTCCCTTGGGGGTAGGTATCAGAACCTCACCACCCAGTACCGCTTTCACCAGTGGCACAGCGGCACTAACATACAAATCATCGCCTCGGCGCTCAAATAACCGATGTGGTTTGACTGATATTATCAGGTAAAGGTCACCATTGGTGCCGCCATAGCCCGTCTCACCCTTACCGGCAATGCGTACTCGGGACCTGGTCTTAACCCCGGGCGGAATCTTGACCTCAAGCCGCTTTACTCGGGGCACCGTCCCCGAACCGTGACATACCGAGCAGGGGATTTTTTGTATCCGTCCGCTACCATGGCAGGTATTACAGGGCTCCTTAACCTCAAGGCTAAGAATGCGGCTGGTTCCGTGATAGGCCTCTTCCAGTGTTACCTCAAGTGGATGCTCTATATCTCTACCCCGCCTAGGTTGAGCTCGGCTACGGTGCAGTAGCTCATCAAACAGGCTGCCAAAGTCACTTTCTCCAAAGTGGAATGTGGTACCGCCTTTGGCAAAGTCACTGAAATCAAACCCTTGAAACGGTGTCTGCCGTCCTCCGGCGGCGGCAAACTGGTCGGCATACTGCCACTGGTCGCCAAACTGGTCATACTTTTTGCGCTTTTCCTTGTCCGATAGAACCTCATAGGCTTCGTTTATCTCCTTAAACTTGGCCTCGGCTGATTTATCGCCAGGATTAACATCGGGGTGATGCTTTCTAGCCAGCCGGCGGAAAGCCTGTTTTAGCTCCTTTTCACTGGCATCCCGGCTAACCCCCAGTATGCTATAATAGTCTTTAGCTGCCATTTTTATCTCCCCACACTCACGCGTATTATAATCTACTTCAGGTTATTTGTCAATGCTCTTATAAGAATATTAATAAATTATTGTGAACTTACTGAACCGAGTTGAGTAGAGACGAGATAGCTTTAAGGGATGGTTACTCCTTGAAAAGTATACCCCTTTTCAGGTCACGGGGAAGGGAATTAAAGCGGCGTAAAGGTAAAGACTTGACAACTAAACCGTTACCTGATTATAATAAAGAAAACCCGTTTCCCCCTATCCGAGCCGCTAAAAGCTGGCAAGAGTTTGTTCTTAGCTTTTTGCTTTTTCCAAGATAACCAAAGGCTCCGAGTGTTCTAGAGTTTGGCTTCTCTATGGCAAAGTACATATTTGTTACCGGTGGTGTTGTTAGTTCGGTCGGCAAAGGTATAACTGTCGCCTCCATAGGTGCCATCCTTAATAGCCGTAAGCTCAGTGTCTCGGCTCAGAAGCTGGACCCCTATCTCAACGTTGACCCTGGAACAATGTCGCCCTATCAGCATGGTGAAGTATTTGTCACCCAGGATGGTGCCGAGACCGACCTTGATCTGGGCAACTATGAACGTTTCATTGATGTCGAGCTTACTGCTAACTCCAATGTTACCACAGGCCAGATTTACAGTGCCGTTATTGCCAAGGAGAGGCGGGGCGATTTCCTCGGCGGCACCATTCAGGTTGTGCCCCATGTGACCACTGAGATTAAGGAGCGGTTCAAGAAGCTAGCCCAGAAATCTCAGGCTGATGTCGTTATTATAGAGGTAGGTGGCACAGTAGGTGATATTGAAGGACAGCCCTTTCTGGAAGCCATAAGACAGATGAGGAAGGATGTTGGCCGGGATAGCGTACTCTATATCCATGTTACCCTGCTACCTTATATTAACTCCACTCAGGAGCTAAAGACCAAGCCTACCCAGCACAGTGTTAACGAGCTCAGGCGCATTGGTATCCAGCCTGATATTGTTATATGCCGCAGTGACTACCCGGTATCGGATGGGATAAGGGACAAAATATCTCTCTTCTGTGATGTCCAGCGGGAAGCGGTCATCCCCCTGCCCACAGTCTCTACCATATATGAGGTGCCACTTATCCTGGAAGAGGCAGGATTGGGGCAACTGGTGGTAGATAAGCTTGGTCTTAAAGAAAGCCAGATGGACTTAAGCCAGTGGCGGGAGATGGTGAGATGCCTCAAAGAGCTGCGTGAGCCGGTTAATATTGCCCTGGTCGGCAAATACGTGGAGCTACAGGACGCCTACTATTCGGTTCGTGAGGCACTGTGCCATGCCGGCCTGTATCATAATAGAGCTATTGAGCTCAATTGGGTTCACTCAGAAGACCTGGAAAAGGACGGGGCTGAGGCTCTGCTGCGGCAAGCTCAGGGTATCGTAGTCCCTGGCGGTTTTGGCATTAGAGGAATAGAAGGCATGATAAAAGCGGCTACTTATGCCCGGGAAAATAAGATTCCCTACCTGGGGCTGTGCCTGGGGATGCATGTCATGGTAATTGAGTTTGCCCGCCATGTGCTGGGCTCTCTCAAACCAAACTCCACTGAGTTTGATGCTACCACTCCCTACCCGGTTATTGACCTCCTCCCGGAACAGAGGGTAGTAGAAGACAAGGGAGGCACCATGCGCCTGGGGAATTATCCCTGTCAGTTGGTTGCCGGCAGCCGGGCTGCCAGTGCCTATGGGAATGGACAGAGCCTGGTTAACGAGCGTCATAGACACCGCTTTGAATTTAATAATGACTATCGGGCACTACTTGAGGAAGCCGGGGTGGCCTATAGTGGATTATCACCTGACGGCAGACTGGTAGAAATCTGCGAGCTAACTGACCACGCATGGATGGTCGGCTGCCAGTTCCACCCTGAATTTGGCTCTCGCCCTGGCCGTCCCCATCCCCTGTTCCGTGATTTTATCGGTGCCGCCAAGGATATCTTGCGCGAAGGTGCCCAACCCGCACTACCCTTGCGCTCTGGTCTATGATAAGATGCCTTTTTTACAGGGGTAAATCAAATAAAATCATCGCTGCCGCCGACTGGCAGTAGTTTTAGATATAGGAGTCCTTAGTGCGTATCTTCTTGGACACAGCCAATATTAGTCAAATCAGGCAGGGCGTAAAACTGGGCGTCATAAGCGGGGTTACCACCAACCCCAGCCTGGTATCTAAGGAGGGACTTAAAGATTATAAGGCCATCGTCAAAGAAATCTGCTCTCTCGTTCCCGGGCCTGTTTCGGCTGAGGTGGTGGTCAATGAGACGGAGGCTATGCTAAAGCAGGCACGGGAGATTGCCACCTGGGCAGCCAATGTAGTCGTCAAAATCCCGTCTACTACCCAAGGGTTAGAGGTGATATCGGTTCTGGCTAAGGAGAATATAAAGGTAAACATGACCCTGTGCTTTACACTCAACCAGGCTATCCTAGGCGCCCTAGCTGGTGCTGCTTATGTTAGCCCTTTTGTTGGCCGGCTGGATGACATCAGTCATGATGGCATGGCACTGGTCAAAGATATTGTTGATGTCTTTAAAAATTACAAATTAAAAACCGAGGTGCTGGCGGCCAGTATCCGTCACCCGCAGCACTGTGTGGCGGCGGCTAAAGCCGGGGCTCATATTGCCACTGTTCCCTACCAGGTGCTAATGCAGATGATGCAACACCCGCTAACCGATGCCGGCATTGCTCGCTTCCTTGCCGACTGGCAGAGGGTTCAACGGCAACAGCGGTAGCCAAGCGGCAGGGTGTTAAGAGACGCTTCTCTTTAAATCAAGGACAGGGGGTAAAGCGGGTCCCCGGGAAAATCGAAGATTTTCTGGGTGCTTAAAAAGAGCGAGGTAAACTATGGATATATCTCAATTGGAAGGTAAAAACAGAGAAGAGCTAATTGAGCTGGCTAAAGAAAACGGGCTGGCCAATTATTCTAACCTTAAGAAACAGGATATTGTTATGCGCCTGCTTCAGGCACATACTGAGCAGCAGGGCTATACCTTTGGTGGCGGCATCCTGGATATTATGGGTGATGGTTTTGGCTTCCTCCGACAGGGTACCCTTCTGCCCAGCTCTGCTGATGTCTATGTCTCCCAGTCTCAGATTCGCCGCTTTGGTCTGCGCATTGGCGATGTAGTTGTCGGTCAGGTTAGACCGGCCAAGGCGGGGGAGAAATACTACAGCCTGGTCCGGGTCGAGGCTATTAACGATGCCAACCCTGAGATGGCTAAACGCCGACCCACTTTCGGTTCGCTAACACCCACCTATCCTGACCAACTAATAAATCTGGAAACAACGCCTAAAAACCTATCCACCCGGCTGATAAACCTCATCGCTCCCATCGGTAGAGGACAGCGGGGGTTAATCGTCTCACCACCCAAAGCGGGCAAGACAATACTCTTAAAATCAATAGCCAATGCTGTGACTACTAACTACAGTGATATTCACCTGATGGTGTGCCTCATTGGCGAGCGCCCGGAGGAGGTTACTGACATGAGGCGTTCGGTTGATGGTGAGGTGATAGGTGCCACCTTTGATGAGCCGGTGGAGAATCAGACCCGTGTTGCCGAGCTGGCACTGGAAAAGGCCAAGCGAATGGTAGAAGGCGGCAGGGATGTGGTTATCCTCCTTGACGGTATTACCCGGCTCACCCGGGCATATAACCTGGCGATGCCTTCCAGCGGCCGCACCCTGTCCGGCGGTATTGACCCCGCCGCTCTGCACCCGGCCAAGCGCTTTATTGGCGCCGCCCGCAATATGGATGAGGGTGGTAGCCTGACTATCATCGCTACCTGTCTCGTTGATACCGGCAGCCGTATGGATGAGCTTATCTATGAGGAGTTCAAGGGGACGGGCAATATGGAGCTCCACCTTGACCGGCGTCTGGCTGAGCGCCGCATTTTCCCGGCAATAAATATCCAGCGCAGTAGCACCCGGCGGGAGGAGCTACTTTTGAATGGAGATACCTTAAGACAGATACAGCTGCTGCGGCGCATGGTAGCTATGATTGGCTCTGATTCTAATAATATCACCGAGGTTACGCAGCGGGTCATAGAGCGCCTGGCCAAGACAAAAACCAATGCCGAGTTTCTGGCTGGTCTGGGCAAGGAGTCATAGCCGAAAAGCACCGTCCCAAAGCAATGACCACATATTTAATTATGCGTTATATCATGTAAACTTAAAAGCCATAATAGTTATGTTATACTAATAAGCTATTGACAAATGGTAATTTTGTGCTATATTTAAGTTAAGTGCCATTTGAAAAGGCACGGTATTATATTAGTTAAGGGAGGTGATGCGATGGCAAGAGCCCGAAGAGGGCAAGTAATAATGGCTAAACAGTGGAAACACTAGAAGTTACCTTGTCTCCATAAAATAAAGAAGGGGTGTAAGGTAACACCTGTGTTTGTGGAGACATATATAAATAACTAACAAAAGGAGAATTTTAGGTCGATGAAGAAGAAAATTTCTAAAATACTAGGTGTGGTGCTGACACTGGCGCTGCTTTCCAGCATGGCTTTAGTGGCGGTTCCGGTATCGGCAGCCATCGGCGCCAATAAGTTTGGCCCGGCTGGTCTGCCGGCTCGGCTGTCCGGTGCACCGGGTTTCGCTTCACTGGACCGACCATTGGAAACTGGCCTGGCGCCGGGATCCGACCCTGAGCTGGGGAC
>DAOWHE010000042.1 GCA_030641585.1 Dehalococcoidales bacterium
AGTGTAGTTCTTTCTAGCATGGCATCTGTGACATCTTTAACAGTTTTGCCAGTATTTGCAGCTATGACTTTGGCAATATTCTCCATGTCGATCCTCAGCCCCTTCAGTCTCTCCTCAAGTTGCTTCTCTTCCAAACGCTCGTTTTGGAAGCTAGCACTTACGCCGTGAAGCAAGAATCTTGCTTGAGGAACCGAGAGCCTTTTGCTGCCGCTACAGAATAAAATAACCCCGATAGAATCGACACTCCCGAGGTTGTGCGTGGTTATAGTTACAGGTAAACCTTTCAGATAGTTGTAAGCCGATAGTCCGTGAATAACAGAACCACCAGGAGATGAAATAAGAAGGATGAATTGAGTGGTACCTTGTTTCATCTTCTGGTCGACTGCGTTCATTAAGGCGTTAATTGTGACATCGATAACAGGAGCAAAAAACTTTATAACGATGGGTTTCGCAGGCATGTTACCCTCCTTTGCCAGTAATAGTGGCTAACATTTAAATACAAGAACTCCTTAACCATTTTCTGGTCAAATCCTATTTTAACTAATTCTACCACCTAAACCTTTGGTATTCTAGGCAATATCTTTTAGTGCCTGCTCTAAATCCGGGGGTAGCTCGGAGGTGAACTCTGCATACTCATCAGTGGATGGCAGCTTGAAGCCCAGGCGGCAGGCGTGGACAAACTGCCGTGATAGGTGGGGAGACTTTACTCCATAGGTCTTGTCCCCGACCACTGGATAGCCGATAGCCCCGAGGTGAACCCGTATCTGGTGGGTGCGGCCGGTCTCAGGTCTAATCTCAAGCAGGCTGCAGTTACCCACATATTTGACAACACGGTATTGGGTGCGTGCCTCCCTGCCATTATCTATTACTGCCATTCGCTTTCGGTTACCGGGGTCACGCCCGATGGGGGCATCAATAAAGCCACTCTCCGGGGACAAGTGTCCTTTAACCAGCACCAGATAGGCTTTTACCACCGAGCGAGCTTTAAACTGGTTCTGAAGGTTAGCCAGGGCTGGGCTGTTCTTGGCTACCAGTATCAGCCCTGAGGTGTCTTTGTCCAGCCGATGAACAATGCCTGGTCGCGATGCATCACCGCTATCAGGCAGACTGGGCAGGCGGGCTAGGACGGCGTTGACCAGAGTGTGGCTCGGGTGTCCCGGTGCCGGGTGAGTGGTGAGCCCGGCTGGTTTATCTATGACTAAAAGGTCATCATCCTCGTAGATGATGTCTAATGGAATAGCCTCAGCTGATAATGAGCTGGGTGTGGTGGGGGGTATAGTAATATTTACTCTGTCACCAACACTGAGTTTAAGGCTTGCCTTGGCCACATGGCCATTCAGGGTGACGCAACCATCAGCGATGAGCTTTTTGGCATATGTCCGGGAAAACTCCGGACATTTTTCAGAAATAAACTTGTCCAGGCGAATTCCCGACTTATCAGCGGTAAATCTATGTACTTTGTCCATCTAAGCGTTCCCCGCTCTTGGTTGAGCGAATGAGCAAGTAGGCAAGAAAGATAGCACCGACAACTACCGATGAGTCGGCGATATTAAATGCCGGCCAGAAGCCAACATCAATAAAGTCGGTAACATAACCGTGGTTTAGTCGGTCAATCAGGTTGCCCACTGTGCCGCCGAGAACAAGGCCAAGGGCTAGATTAGCTGGCATAGCGGCTAGAAAGGGGAATCGGCGATGCATAAAGAGGACAAAGAAGAGTAAGACAGCGATACCGATGAAGGCGACTATGGTGAGCGGGAGTGCTTGGTCTTTTATCAAACCAAAGGCAGAGCCGGTATTTTGGACATGAGTTAACTGAAAGAATCCCGTCTCAGGTAGTGATTCCCCTACAGCTAGATTAGACCTTATCCAGAGTTTGCTGAGCTGGTCAGCAGCCACCACCAGTAGGGTAACAAGGGAAAAGACCGCGTTCCGCCGCCAGCTCCCCGGAAGGCTATTTGCCCTTTGCATTCTTTGCCTGAGCAGCCTTACAATTCATACACAGCGTTGCCTGAGGCAAGGCTTCTAAGCGGGCTGGGTCTATGGGCTGTCCACAACTTTCACATAAGCCATAGGTTCCGTCTTTGAATTTGCTCAGGGCGTGCTCCACCCCAGCCCGCTGGTCGAATATACGTTTTTCTATGGCCATCCGATTCTCTAACTCAGTGGTCTCAGTAGCCTCCTCCTCCCTTTTACCAAAGGGGCTACCCTCTCGCCGGTTCTCTGTAGGACGGCTAGCCTTTAATTGTTCCAATTGCTCAGTCAGGCGTCTACGTTCATCTTCCAAACGATGGCGAAGTATTATATTAGTGGTAGCCACTTCTTTCCCCTCCTTTTTTGCTTGTACTGTTTCTGTTTTTTAATTTTGAAGCTGCAAGTAAGCTATTATACTTGGTGATATTTGAGAGAGCAATGGCAGGCTTAGCAGATTAGCCCGCTAGCAGTGTCGCCTGGTGCAAGGTGCTGACTTCTTGCCCCGGCCGGTAGTCATTGGCTAGGGCGGGGGCACCTCTAGCCACTGGACTGAGTTCCTGATTCGGCGGTAGCCATTTTCTGGTTCCTTGCTGCCTGTAGCTACATGTGCACCTATCTTGGAATGTCTCATGTTGCCACCAACTGGCGCCACTGTGCCTGCGAGGGTGGCTATGACTCAGGCTTGAGGTGTTGATACATGTCATAGCCCAAGTGTACCCTATTTTTTCTATTTTATCAATACCTTGATTTATAAAGCTTCGCCAGCTGTCTTCCTCCTAGTTGTGCTGAAGCCCGCTAGACCACCGCCAGGGCGAAAGCTGTTGACGGGAAGAGAAGGCTTTAGTATGCTGTCAATGATAATAGTTCTCATTTAGTTAGCCAAAATGCTTAGACTGATAATTAGCGAACTCAGGGAACATGCCCCTTTTACCGCCTTTGGTGCTATTACCGGCATTGCCATCATGGCCATAGTAGTTGTGGCCAATGTCCCCTCCAGTATCTCCCAGTCCGTATTTTATATCCTGCACCCTCTCCATATTGTCTTGAGTGCTCTGGCGACCACAGCTATGTATAGAAAGTATGGTAGCCGCCGAGTTTGCGCGGTTCTCCTGGTTGGTTATTTTGGCTC
>DAOWHE010000022.1 GCA_030641585.1 Dehalococcoidales bacterium
GCTATCGAGGGGCTAGGGTGAACCTGATTTTTGTCATAATCGGCATTAACCTACTGCTCTTTCTGCCAACTATTGTATCCCAAGAAATAAGAGAAGAACTAATCATCAATTTTGGTTTATGGTCGAAGGGAACTTTCCTCGATTATCCCTGGGGTATAGTTACCAGCATGTTTATTCATGATGGGTTTTTCCACATCTTTTTCAATATGATAACCCTCTATTTCTTTGGCTCTTACCTTTACCGGCTGCTTGGCGGGGGAAGGTTCCTGATTCTTTATTTCGGCGGTGGTATACTGGGGAGTGTTTTCTTTATACTACTGGCTCCGCCCGTTTCATTGGCTATTGGTGCCTCCGGAGCCATCTTTGCCCTGGGAGGAGCTCTCTCAGTAATGAGGCCCAACCTCAGGGTTTTTATCTTCCCAATACCGGTGCCACTGCCCCTCTGGGTAGCTGTCATCGGCGGTTTTTTCTTACTCTCCCTGTTTCCTTTTGTTGCCTGGCAGGCTCACCTCGGCGGTCTGGTTTTCGGTCTTATAGCCGGTTATCTCTTTAAGAAAAGGGCAGGCTATTACTTTTAGCCCGCCCATAACCGATGGCTTAGATTCTTGAGTGAAACTATTTCGTTTCCTTATGCATTGCTTCTCTTAATAAATCAATCTCTCACCGCAGTTTCTTTTGCCTCCGGGAGAGGACAAGGATATAGCCAAAAAGCACCACCCAGATTATGGCAAAGGCAGCAAATAGATAGCCAGCATTTTCCATTGGGGGCACCTCCTTTTGCTTTTAAGTCAATTAGAGGATGATACTTCGAACCGGGACAGAGTTCCCCCCATTATCCGTTGCCGCTCTTCTCTTTTGGGCTTTGCATTAGCTCTGCCAGCTGCGACTTCTTTACTTTCCGCAGCCTATGGTAGTTTTCTTCCACGATTTTGCCAGCTTCAAAGTCGTCATCCAGTTGAGCCAGCTCAACAAGTAATCTTTGTCTCCCCTGGGAAAGGCTGCCTTCAGGGCTCACTGGCTGAAGCCTCTTCTTTCTCAGCAGGTAGCTAAAGCCAAAACCGGCACCAAGTACTACCAGCGCCAGAGTTACCCATATGACAATGTTCTGGTTGTCGGTCTCGGGCAAGACGGAGAGGTGAATGTCCAAAATGTCACCTGAAGCAAGTGCCTGACCAGAAAGATAATTAAACCAGATACCTTCGGCGTCCACCACTGGTTCGCCGACTGTTAGCCGGTCACTGGTAACCTTGGTACCTTCACCCTGGACTATGAGGATGAAGCTGGCTGTGGGGTAGTTCACCCTCTTGGAAAATTCATAAGTCCCCGAACTGTAGTCAATCTCATAGGAATAGATTATAAGCTTTGCTCCAGGCAAGACTGGCATGGTATCAACAAAGCCATCTTCACTGCTATAAAGGTAGCCCTCCATCAGGCCGCTGACAGGTCGCAGCTCGGTTGCCCCATTGGGTAGGGAAAACCTCAGCGTCTCCTTATCCCCCTCGGTGTTGACCACCCTTGACCCGATATAGGTCAGATCAGCCTCATTGTTAAATAAAAGGTACTCCTCCACCAGAAGGCTGGTCTGACCAACAAGTATGACGATATGAGCTGTTGCCACCTGGATTGCCTCATCGCTGGCAGTTGAATCATAGACGGTGACCACGGTAGATTTAGTTGTCTCTCCTTCAGCAAAGCTGAGCCCTTCACTATAGTAATCTGCCCCTTGGAAAGCGAGCGTTACCTGGTAGCTATAACCAGGCTCAGCGGACAGGCCAACAAAAATAAAATGACCATCAGCATCGGTTTTGGCATCAGTTGAATCTACCTCAGTATTGTCTAGGTAGGTCTTCAAGGTAATGTCTTGGTTGGAAACACTGCTGCCACCTTCGGTTCCATTGACTACCAAACCTTCAACACTTCCCGGTTCAGCCGCCGAGGCAGGCGCAGCTAGGCTCAGGCTCAATATCACCACCACCAGGGCAATACGCTTAATCAGCTTGTTCTCCTTGACTTAGGCTGGTGCCACAACGGGAACAGAAGCGGTCGCCCTCCTGGTACCTCGTCCCACACTGGGAGCAGAACCGTCCTTTACTCCGGCGCAGCTCCAGAACCCGCTTTTCTATCTCATCTCCCATATTAGTACCCCTTTTCAAATCATCAATACCTCTGAGGATAGAGATGGCTTTTCTTTTATATCTTGCCTCCAGGTCATGGTAGTCTTCCTCAGTTAGGATGCCCGACTGAAGGTCAAATTCCATCTCCTTAAGCATGGAATAGGTGGTATCCCGTTTGGAGCGAAGTTCCTGCAACTTTTCATCCTCAGTTAAGCCCACCTCGGGCAACTTTCGCCTAAATAGCGGATAAACGATGAAGACAAAGGTCAACACTACTAGTGCTACGACAGCAAAAATAGTCATCTGAAACCGTCCCCCGAAAAATCCTCAAGTTCTTTTTCCAGTCGCTTGCGGTATTTCTCATCCCCTTTTTCCGCCTTGGAGATGGTTGCGGACTGCCTGCCTCGCCTCACCCATGCCTTTACTGTCAGGTAGATTACTACTCCCCCGCCCAATATAGCGGCAAAGGGCAGGATCCAAACCACAAGGTTAAAGCCCTTCTTGGGGGGTGATGCCAGCACCGATTCCCCATATAAATCGACAAAGGATTGTATGATCTGCTCCTTCGACTTGCCCTGGGCAATCTGGTCCTCTATCGACGCTAGCATTGTATCCCGCCAGTCGCATACAAGGTGATTGCATGCGCTCAGAACCATGTCGCAGCCACACTGGCAGATAAGCTCCTTAGCTATATCGCTCACTGTGGCTTCGTCAGCCGATGCCGGAGTGACCGGCAGGAGAACAAGGCTAATAAGAATCAGGACGATAAAGAGCTTCTTTGGTCTCATCTCTACTTCCCCCCTACCCGTTTCTTTTGGGTAAGATAGATTACTACTCCCACAGCCAATATGCCTATAAGGGCCAAGGCCCAAAGCACAAGGTTAGAGTCCTGCTTGGGGGGTGGTGTCGTTGCAGGCGTCGGTGGTACCAGTATCTGGTCCCCGTACTGGGCAACAAAGTAGTCCAGAATCTCTTGCTGTGACTCGCCCTGGGCTAGTTGCTGTTCTATTATCGTCACCATTTCTTCCTGTGTGTCACATTCGCATTCACTCAAAACAATGCCGCAGTCACACGAGCACATAAGCTGACCAGCTATGTCTTCTACTGTTATATCCGCGGCCAATACTGGAGTGACCGGTAGGAGAACAAGGCTAAGAATCAGGATGATAAAAAGCCTCTTTGGTCTCATCTCTACTTCCCCCCGGTCTCAGGTGTCTCGATAGCCGGTGGTCTCCGTCGCTCAGGCCACAAAGCAACCAGTCCCCCTAGAAGAAGGACTGCTCCCCCAATCCATATCCATTTAATCACAGGATTGATCAGAACCTTGAAGGCAGTGGCGCCGACCTCATCCCAGCCAACCAGGATAACATATAGGTCTTCGACAAGGGTAGAGCGGATGGCGACCTCGGTTACTGCCGGATAGGCTCGGTGAAAGTATTTTTCCGGGACTAACTGGCCTATTAATTTCCCCTTATTATGGACAGAGAGGGTAGCCGTATACGTTATCCTGCTCTCGGTCTGGGAAGAGACCATGCCCTCATAAGTGAGAGTATAGCCTTCGATGGTCATTTCCTCACCTGGCATAAGTATCACTTCCTTCTCCATACTGTAAAAGTAAGAACCAACAACCCCGATGGCGATGAGGATAATGGCGATGTGGACAATATAGCCGCCATAGCGAGGTCTATTAGCCCAAACCAAGCCAAAAAATGCCTTTAGATAATTCTCGGCTTTCATGCGGTGGCGGGCTCTTGCCCCGCGGAACCACTCATAGAATATGGTATAGAGGACAAAGCTACAGACGGAGAGGACGACCAGGGCATACCACTGCCTTACCCCCAAAATGAAAAGGACTATTCCCAAGACCAAGGCCACCACCAGAGGCCAGAGAAAATTGCGAGCCAGGTTTTTGGTTGACGCCCGACGCCAACCAATTAAGGCGCAAATCCCGGTAAGAAGAATAGCGGCTAGGAAAATAGGACCATTCACCTGATTAAAGAAGGGCGGCCCAACACTAATCTTAACCCCACGCACCCACTCCGATATAAGTGGGAAAACCGTCCCCAGGAAGATGGTAAAGGCAGCACCAACTAGGAGCAGATTGTTCAAGAGGAAAGTGCTCTCTCTGGAGACTAGGGACTCCATCTCCGCCTCGCTCTTCAATCCATTTCGGCGGTAGAAGACCAAAACCAGTGAGCCAAAGAGGGTAACACCAAGAAAGGCCAAAAAGAAGGGGCCCAAGGCAGACTCAGAAAAAGTATGAACCGAGGACAGGATACCGCTCCGGGTCAGGAAAGTGCCAAATATTGCCAGGGTGAAGGTTAGTATTATCAGTACCATATTCCAGACCTTGAGCATTCCCCTTCTTCTTTGCATCATAATAGAATGAAGGAAGGCGGTTGCCACCAGCCAGGGCATAAAGCCGGCGTTCTCCACCGGGTCCCAGGCCCAATAGCCTCCCCAGCCAAGCTCCACATAGGCCCACCAGGCGCCGAGAATATTGCCCACCCCGAGGAAGAGCCAGGCTATAATTGTCCATCTTCTTATAGTTATGAGCCACTCATCGCTGAGCCTTCTACTCAGCAAGGCAGCTATGGCGAAGGCAAAGGGGACAGTAAAACCAACATAGCCAATCAGCAAAGTCGGCGGGTGAATTATCATCCCCAGATTCTCAAGCATGGGGTTAAGCCCAACCCCGTCAACGTTGGCTTGAACATAATTAAACAGTTGAGGATTGACTGTGTAAGAGAGTTCCTGAAACGGGTTTGCTACCCAGAGCAGAAGAATGAGGAAGAAGGCCTGGGTGACCATGATAATCGCTGAGGCGTAAGGCACTAACTCCTTCCCGATGTCTCGCTTCTGAAGCAGCACCACGGCAGCAAATATAGAAATAAGCCACGCCCAGAACAGCAGAGAGCCGGTGTTGCCGGCCCATAAGGCGCTGATAAGATAGGGCAGCGACATGTCGCTGCTGGTATAATTGGCGACATATTCTATCTGGAAGTCATGAGTTATCAGGGCATAGAGCAGAGTCGCTACCGAGATAGAGACCAGCCCGCTAGCAGCAAGGAGACTATTTCTGGCACTATCAACCAGTGCCGGGTGTCTTCCCCTAACTCCAAATATGAAGGAAATAGCCGCGTAAATTGAGGCTACCAGTGCTAGTAGTAGAGCGATGTAACCTATATCTGCCATACATTACCTTCCCAACTAGAATTTATTTTCAGGCAGGCACATACCTGGAAGCGCATTTCGTCACCAGAGTATGCTCCTGGAAAGTACCTCTGAGTTAAGATAGCCTTCAACAACAACCTCATTGCCTACCTTTAAGGTATCGGGAACAACCCCTTGGTAAACCACCGGCAGGCTCTCTGCCCCGTCAACATCAATCAAGGTGAACTTCAGTATGCCTCCGGCAGACTCTTGCTCCAAAGAGAGCCTGGGGCAACCTGCCCGTTCACCCGCACATTCTCGTCATAGATTAGGCTTCCCCGCTCCAGAAGTTCGCTGACATCATAGTAGCAGATTGCCGCACCCATGAAACCCGTATAGCCCAGAAAGGCGATAGCCAGAAAGGCGATAACTCCACCAATCAGGAATCACTTCCTCTTTAGCACCTTTCACCCCTAGGTCGAGATTGTGGAGATACCAAAGAAATGTGCCGCTAGATATGGCCACGCTTTTTATGACTTGCTTATTGTAACATAGCTAGCACCGAGATTGTAGCACATTCAACACTAAGATTAAAGGGGAATACTGTAAAGAAGTCAGCATCCACGAAGTGTCGGAAGACCGCCCCAGCTTCGTGGTGGGCAGTAAAGGACTCGAACCTTCGACCTCTCGGATGTGAACCGAGTGCTCTAACCAACTGAGCTAACTGCCCAAGAGCAAGGCCATCCCATCCCCAAACGCCGTCAAGAATCCACTAAAGCAAGAGGTCTTTTCCCAGCCTTCAACGAAGAAAATCCAAGCCTCTGCCTCGCTCTCGGTGGGATCATAAATGATTAGCAATCTAATGGTCAACTTATAACTGAATAGCCTCATATTAAGCTTAGTCCGTATTGTAGCTACAGACTGAATCCGATACCTAGATATGGACCGGTCTTGGCCAGATACGAACTCATTGCGTACTTGCGGCTCTGCGTAAGTACGGATCACAAGTAGAGTGGCTTCTGCAAGTACGCCAAGTGGATGATAATGGCGGGGTTGCACAATACGATGATTTGTTCACTATTGGTAATCTGGACTTTGTCCACGACCTTTTGTCCGAGGTATTCTATTCTTCAGTTGTGCTCTTGGCACACACCACTTGGTTTCTGTCCGAGTATCCATATCCTTCCGCTTCTCATTGGAGCCTTGACAAACAACAGGGGCTTGCATTATCCTAATAGGAGTGATGTTGACCCAAAGACGTTGTCAAATCACTTCAAAAGACTTAACTCAGTAGTTTACTTTATCTCCTTCACGCTTTCTTGATTTCATCTCCGGCTGCGGAAACTCTTAAAGCGGATTCCGAGTGGGTTATTGAAGACTTCAGGGATAGGGCCTTTTTGACAAAGTGCCCTCTATAGATAAGGCCTATTCCACCGACATGACCCGAGAGCTTTCAGGCCAGAGGCATCCCGCGTGCCATATTGGTATCCGTGGTGGCCGGGCAGAGATTGACACTCTGGAAGATTTCGACAGGGTGAGACGGTAACTACACTTAATGTCAAAGATGAAATAAGTGCAACTGGAAGGAGACTTAATGAAAGCTATCATTGTTGCTGCCGGAACCGGCAGCC
>DAOWHE010000017.1 GCA_030641585.1 Dehalococcoidales bacterium
ACGAGAGGACTGGCACAGCTAGGTCGGCTGCTAGCCAAAATTGAAAGTGTGCGGGGAATGATAAGCGTTGCCCGGGTAGGGGACGAATCTATGGTAAAGAGTAGTTCCTCAATCTGACCAAGCAGGCGTAGCGTGGGGCTAAGCCCTTAGAATAATCTTATGGAGGTAGATACTTGCCCAATACTAAGTCAGCCAAAAAACAGATGCGGGTAGCCCTGAGAAGGCAGCAGCGAAATAAGCCTGTCCGTAGCCAGGCTAAGACTATGGTGAGTAAAGCAGAAGAGCTTGTCTTCTCCGGCAAGCTTGACGAGGCTCAGAGTGCAGTGACAACCGCCGTCAGTTCTTTGGACAAAGCGGCCCAGAAAGGGGTCATCCACCCCAATAACGCCGCCCGGAGAAAATCGCGACTGATGAAAAAGCTAAATCAGGCTCAGGCCGAATCTTCGGCCAAGTAATTTGCCCCCAAAGAAAAAGCGCCTTATCTTTAAAAAAAGCTGCTAGGTGCAGAGCGTCAGCGTAGTGGCTTGCCACCGTCTCTTGATAGGGCGTCTTGCTTATTAAGCCCTCCTATTGACAAAAAGCCCCTTTTGGTTTAAAGTTATAGAACTAATGTTCCAAAACTCCTGGTTTGTGAGGTCAAAGGTGAAGGCACTATCACCCAAAAAGCGGAGTATTATTGACTTTATAGCCCGTTTTGGGTGGGAGCTGGGCTATCCGCCCAGCGTCAGGGATATTGTGGCTGGCTGTGGCTTAAGCTCAACGTCTGTTGCTGATTATAACCTGAAGATACTGGAGAGGGAGGGCTATATTCGACGTCACCGTGAGGTAGCGCGTGGTATTGAACTGGTGCCCCGTCCTACCCCAGGGCATCGCCTCAAAGTGCCTATTATCGGTCAGATAGCGGCTGGTGAGCCGATTCCTGTGCCCGATGCTGACACCTGGGATACTACCGCCTCGTCGGAGACCCTGGAGGTGAGCCAAGATTTGACCCGGGGCAGGCAAGGGATTTATGCTCTCAAGGTGAAGGGCTCATCAATGATGGACGCCCTGATTAATGACGGGGATATAGTCCTCATGCAGTATGTCAGTGTGGTGGAAAACGGAGAGATGGCGGCGGTATGGCTCAAGGCAGAAAAAGAGGTCACGCTGAAAAAGGTATATGTTGAGCCCGACCGCATCCGGCTCCAGCCGGCAAATAGCCGGATGAAGCCGCTCTATGTTGCCCCCGACAATGTTGAGGTTCAGGGACGGGTGCTCGCCGTCATCAGACAGTTGGCCTAGCCCCTGGTTTGCTTTTTTACCGCCAGTGAGTATAGACTATTAACGGTGCAGATAGCAACTGGCTAGTAGAGGGCAGACCATGTTCTTATCTCAGTTTCAGTCTGTGGGCCATGACCTTTTTACCAGAGGGCTGGTCTCCTCCCATACTGGAAACCTGAGTATCAGGCTCGGGGAACGTATCATCATAACCCGTCGCGTCAGCCAGCTTGTTAGTCTTTGTGAGAATGATTTAATAGAGACCGGAATAAGTAAAAACGACCGAGCGACGCCACTAGCCTCAATGGAACTCCCTGTCCACCGCGTCATTTACCGTCAAACCCCGGCTTTAGCCATCGTCCATGCCCATCCACCTCATGCTATCGCCCTGTCACTGACTGAGACCGAGATTGTGCTCAATGATGAAGGGCTTTCCGTAGTTGGCCCGGTCCCGGTTCTTGGCTGGCATACAGAGGTGAGCCAGCTTAAGCTGGCTGATGCTATTGCTCAGGCGCTTAAGCAGCACCGGGTTGTGTTGGTGCGCGGTCACGGCAGTTTCGCTATCGGTCAGCTACTTGAGGAAGCCTACAGCTTGACAACAGCACTGGAGGAAAGCTGCCAGGTCATCTGTTTACTTAAATCACTTAGGGCAAGTTCGGCTAAGGGCTGACTAGCTTTTCCTATCCTTGCCGACTGCCAGGCGGGTGGCAAGATAGGCTGATGGTGTAGAGCCCAGCAGTAACCAACAACTATAGCTATTGCCCCGTTCATTTTGACCCCCAAAAAGTCTTACTTTTTATAGACAGCAGTGCACCAAGCAAGGTGTTTGGGGGCTTTACCTCTTATCACCTCAAAGTAGAGTTTTTGCAACTTTCCCGTTATCTTGCCAATGCCGCCATTACCTATCCTATGGTGGTCAATTTCGGCTATTGGAGTTATGTGGGCAGCGGTGCCGGTCAGGAAGCACTCATCGGCAGTATAGAGTTCGCTGCGGTCAATCGGTCTTTCTATTGTTTCTATACCCAGCTCATTTTGGGCCAGTTTTATTACCGTATCCCGGGTAATGCCCATCAGGATATTATTGTAGCTTGCCGGGGTAAATAGCTGCCCGTTTATCACCAGGAAAATATTCTCACCGCTCCCCTCTGAGACGTAGCCATCAGGGGTGAGCATAATTCCCTCATCAAAGCCATTCTCCATGGCTTCTGTTTTGGTTAAAGCGTTATTTATATAGAGGCCGGTAATCTTGGCCTGTGGCGGGATTACATTACTATCAGGACGCCGCCACGAAGAGACGCAGCATTTAGCGGCATCCATGTCCAGGTAGCGTCCCCAGGGGATGGCAAAGACCAGGAAGTCATCTTCCAGGTCGTGGAGGCGGACACCTAGAGCTTCTGAGCTTTTGTAGGCTAGAGGGCGGATGTATATATCCTCCTCAAAACCACACCTCTCTACCAGTTCAACAGTTATCCGGCATAGTTCATCTACGGAGTAGGGCAACTTAATCTTAAGCAGGCAGCAGCCTTTTTCCAGTCGCTCATAGTGTTCTTTTAAACGAAAGAGATATATTTGCTTTTGCTCGCTGTTCCAATTACCCCTGATGCCCTCAAAGAGAGCTGTGCCGTAGTGGAGGGCGTGGGTCATAACTCCAATCTTGGCCTCGGCCAGGGGGACAAATTGCCCGTGAAAAAAGGCATAAGGTGGCATTGCTGATGTCTCCTTTCTTGGCTTAGGATTATAGCTATTAATCAACCATAATACAAGTAG
>DAOWHE010000039.1 GCA_030641585.1 Dehalococcoidales bacterium
GAAATGCCAACGCCCATTCCCCCCTGAACAATTGGTATATTGGCTTCCAAATCACCTATTCGCAGTTTTGGTATCCTTTCAAAACTCATATATTACACTGCTCCAACCAAATATATTGTTTCGCCTAACCATCTCTAGTTTCTCACTTATACCTCTTCACTGTAAAGCAGTATAGCTTTATCGGCTCGTCAGGCATAATGCCCGCCTTGCGGCAACAGATGTCAATCTGCTTATCAACACTACCCACTCCCTCAAGGTCAGGCAGCAAAAGACCTCGTCTGGAGCCACACTCCACTATAATGCCGTACTTCTTGGGGTCTAGCTGGTCTTTACTCTCCACCGGTTCAGGCATGGTCAGCACATCCACACTGTAATTTAAGTCTTTAAGTTCATTGGGGGCAACAGGCGGGAAGCGGGGGTCTCTGGTGGCTGAGCTAATAGCATTGGCAATAATTTCCTCAGCGACATTCTTCTTGGTCGGCTCAAAGGTGCCGATACAGCCTCTAAGTTGGCCAAGCTTGTGAATGGAAACAAAGACGCCGGCCTTCTCCTTCATTTCAGGGGTAAGCTCTTCCGGCTCAGGAACTTTGCCCTCTTTAACACAGGCCTCCACTGTTTCTTTGGCTAATCTTACCAGAGGAGACAGCTGTTCTACCTCAAATGAGGCTACCAGGTAGCCTACGCCAAATGGTCCTTCATAGGAGAGAATGTGCGGAGTCACCGCCAGTCCCTCCAGTGCTCCGAGGAGAATGACGATGGAGCGTAAACCGCACTCCCCGGCACGCTCAATCAGGTCTTCGTCCAGGTTAAGAATGGCATCGGTATCAAGTCGGGACAGGGCATCGACCAGCTTTTCATCAAATACTTTGCCCCGCGGGTCGTAACCAGCCGGAGCACTGGGAAGTAAGCGATGGGACAGGTCGCCGCTGGCGATTAAGGCTACCCTCTTACCGGTAGCAGCTGCGGCCCTGCTTATAGCCTGCCCAAAGGCAAAGTGAGTACTGAGCGGTAACCAGCAGAAAGTGAGCGGGACCATTGGAATATCCTTTACTGCCCGGATAAGATAATGCATCGGCACCAGCACCCCGTGATCGATGTCATAGCTCTTTTCACCAATAGATTGCAGTGGGATGCCTGCGGCATCTGCCTCTTTCTCAATAGCGGCCACTAGGTTGAGGTCATTATCAAAGTATTGGTCAGGTCCCCGTACTCCCCAGTTGCGCATATTTCCGCTTGAAGATTTAGCCGTAAGCACCCCCATAGCACCAGGATAGGAGGTACCATGCGGGCTAATCACCAGGATAGTCTGAGGCTCCTGCTGAGCCAGCTTATCAGCAAGCTTCTCCATAGCTTCTATTGTCGCTGAGATACGCTTCTCCTCCCCTCTGCCCATATCTGGAACCAGTAATGGAGGATGAGGCACAATGCAACTAAAAATAATCCCCACCATATGTCGCCTCCAAATTACTTCGGATTGGGTATGGTCGTCCGAAAACCAAGCTCCGCCCCACAGAACTTACATTTTGAACCCCCAAGACCGATTGTCTTGGTTTGGTAGCCAAACCGCTTAACAATAAGATTTCGACAAGAGTAGCAGATAGTGTTCTCGCCCTGGTGCCCTGCAAGATTACCAATATAGACAAACTTAAGACCGGCTTTCTTGCCAATTAAAGCCGCATGCTCCAGAGTAGATACCGGGGTTGGCGATAAGTCTGACATGTAATGGTGGGGGTAGAACCGGGTTACATGCCATGGTGTCAGCTCGCCCAGTTCACTCCGTATCCAGTTGGCAATACCCTGAAGCTGTTTCTCATCATCATTCATGGTGGGTATTATATTGGTAATAACCTCAACATGCATATGCCACTTATCTTTAGCCCGCTTGGCAACCTCAAGAATCCCTCGCCAATGGCTTACCTTGGCCAGCTTTCGGTAAAAAGCGTCATTAAAACCCTTAATATCTACCCGCCAGGCATCCAGATAGGGACCAATAGTATCCAGCGCCTCGGGGGTCATATAGCCATTGGTCACATAGACGGTATAGAGATTATTTTCCTTAGCTAACTTGGCTGAGTCAAGTGTATATTCAAACCACACGGCGGGCTCATTGTATGTCCAGGCAATGCCCTGGCAGCTATATTCTTTGGCTAACCTTATCGCCTCTTGGGGCTTTATTTCCCTGGAAGTGCGCCACAGCTCACTGGTCTCAGGGCAAGCGATTTCCCAGTTCTGGCAGTCCTGGCAGTGAAAGTTGCAGCCCCAGCTACCCAGAGAGAAAACGAGACTGCCGGGGAAGAAATGAAACAGCGGCTTTTTTTCAACAGGGTCAACAGCTACCGATGACACCTTGGCGTAGTTCAGGTTATACAGGGTGCCATCCCTGTTGTGGTACATTTTGCAGACGCCAGACTTGTCCCGACCTATCCGGCAGCGCCACTGGCAGATATTACACTGCACTCTAGAGTTAGCCAGCTTATCATAGAGCATTGCCTCATGCATAATTAACCCCTTAACCCAATTATATCACTCGGCTACTGCCAATTATAGCCTGCGGATTGATTCTTGGGGGTAAATTAAAGAGGTAAGGTAGATAAATAAAAGCCCTTCCTTGTCAGCCACTGGCATAGTTGGTATACTGAATGGGTTATCCCAGGGTAAGATATGCCATGAATTTTGAGACCATTATCGGGCTTGAGGTACATACCCAGCTAAATACCAGGAGCAAGATGTTCTGTCGCTGCCGGGCTGACTATGCCAATGCCACCGCCAACACTTATGTCTGCCCAGTGTGCCTGGGGATGCCTGGTGTTCTGCCTACCATCAATCAGCCGGCGGTGGAATATACCATAATGACGGCTCTAGCGTTAAACTGCACTGTCTCCGCTCACACCAAGTTTGACCGCAAGAATTACCCATACCCTGACCTGATGAAGGGTTATCAGGTTTCGCAGTATGATGCCCCTATAGGTTATCACGGCTGGCTCACAATTTATGCTAATGGCCAAAAGAAGCGGGTGGGTATAACCCGTGTCCACCTTGAAGAGGATGTTGCCAAGCTGCTGCACCGCACTTCCCCGGATGGAGAAGCCTACAGCCTGGTTGATGTTAACCGCTCCGGGGTGCCGCTGATGGAGATTGTCGGTGAGCCAGACCTGCGCTCTCCTGAGGAAGCCAGAGAGTATCTGGTAAAGCTACACAGCATCCTTCGCTATCTGGGCGTATCCACAGCCAATATGGAGGAAGGCAGCTTCAGGTGTGATGCCAATATCAGTATTCGCCCCGAGAGCAGCACCGACTTGCTGGCTAAGGTAGAGGTCAAGAATATGAATAGCTTTAAGGCTGTCTACCGGGCGCTTGAGTATGAGGCTGAGAGGCAGAAAAAGGCCGCCGCCGAGGGCAAAAGGCTTGTTCAGGAGACCAGGGGCTGGGTGGAGGAAAGGGGGAAGACGGTTTCCCAGCGCAGTAAGGAGTATGCCCACGACTACCGCTATTTCCCTGAGCCAGACCTGCCACCACTGGTAATAAGCCGTGACTGGGTGAAGAAGATAAGAGCCAAACTGCCAGAACTAGCCGAAGCCAGACGCGACCGTTTTATGGCTGAATACGGGCTATCACTCTATGATGCCAAGCTGCTTACCGGCTCCATATTAACGGCTGACTACTTTGAAGCTTGTATGAGAAGAGCACCCCATAGCTGGTCACCAAAAAAGAGTGCCAAGCCAGTGGCTAACTGGATACTTGGTGAGTTCAGTCGTTTGCTTAATGATACCAATATTGAAATAGACAAAAGGAAAATTAGTCCAGTGGTGCTCTTTGATCTGGTACAGTTGATACATGAAGGTAGTATCAGCGGCACCAGTGCTAAGCTGGTGTTCGAGGAGATGTTTAATACCGGAAAAGATGCTGGCACTATCATTAAAGAGCGAGGACTAAAACAAATCAGTGATACTGCTGAGATTGAAGAAATAATAGCTCAGGCGATTCGGGGTAATCCTCAGGCAGTAGCTGACTATAAGGCAGGCAAGGCCGAGTCTTTAAAATTTCTTGTCGGACAGGTGATGAGAGCCACCAGAGGTCGGGCCAATCCCAAGCTGGCGGCTCAACTGCTTAAGAAAAAGCTAGAGAAAGGATAGGATGCAAACCTACTTAGTTATTGCTCAAATAGTGGTATCTATAGCCCTGGTGCTAATTATTCTGCTTCAGGTTAGAGGTGGTGGGCTGGGAGGCATCTTTGGTCAGGCCGATACCGTCTACCGAACTAAACGGGGTGTGGAAAAAACTCTGTTTCAATTCACCATCATCCTGGTAGTTCTATTTGTTGCCATCTCACTAACACTACTCAAACTAGGTTGAAGGCGTGGCGGCTTTGGTATAGGGCCAATGGGAGTATGAGCACCATAATAACACTGACCACCGATTTTGGCTTAGCCGATGCCTATGTGGCGGCTATGAAGGGGGTAATACTGGGTATCAACCCTGAAGTAAAGATAATAGATATTTGCCATTCTATTAAGCCCCAGAATATCGCCCAAGCCGCCTTTGTCCTGAGTACAGCATATCCATATTTTCCCAGGAAGACCATCCATATGGTGGTGGTTGACCCCGGGGTTGGCAGTGAGCGCCGGGCTATTATTCTGAGGACACCAATAGCTTGCTTTGTCGCCCC
>DAOWHE010000050.1 GCA_030641585.1 Dehalococcoidales bacterium
CCGGCCTATGTTTTCCTCTTTATGGAGTCGCTGACACAGGCGGCGGTGGCTATCGGTCTGCCTCAGGATATGGCACAGGAGCTGGTGTTGCAGACAGTACTGGGTTCAGCTAGCTTTGCCCAGAGGTCGGGAAAGGAACTTGCTGAGCTTCGAAGAATGGTTACTTCCCCCGGCGGCACCACCGCCGAAGCTCTTAAAATATTTGAAGAAGGACAGTTTAGAGAGCTGGTTAAGCAGGTAGTAGCTGCTGCCTACAATAAAGCCAGGAAGCTGGGAAATTAGGAGGCGCGCAGGTGCCTGAGGATAGACACCTCCTCTTTAATCATCTGTGTTATAATGCTTGGCTAGAGGTAAAAAGGGATTAAATTATGAACCCGCTTGATATAGTTATTCTGGTAGGTCTGGTTGTTCCTGCCTTTGTCGGCTTGAAGCGAGGGCTGATAAAGTCTGCTTTGTCGCTGGCTGGTCTCATAATCGGGGTGGTCTTGGCCGGTAATTTCTACCAGTCCCTCTCCGGGCTACTTGCCTTTATCCACAATGAGGATGTGGCCAATATCGTCGCTTTTATCTTGATACTGGTCGTGGTAATGGTGCTCGCCACCATACTTGCCCGCTTGTTAAAGTTTGCCGCCCGCACTGTGCTGCTGGGTTGGGTTGACCATGTTGGTGGCGCTGTCTTTGGTTTTGTGCTGGGTGCTATACTCTGGGGTGCCCTTCTGGCTACCTGGGTACAGTTCTTTGATACCGGAAGCATCAAGGAGTCATTCCTGGCATCGGTGCTACTGGACAAATTCCCACTGGTCCTGGCGCTACTCCCCAGCGAGTTTGATACCATCCGCAATTTCTTCCAGTAACAGGCGAGCCTATCCTCTATGCTGGCATAGTTACCACTATTCTACAGTCCTAGTTAGCGTAAAGCTAACTAAAGCTCACTCTAGCACTAACAGCACCTTGCTAATCGTGTGGCAATAATCGTTCCTGGGTGTGTGCTATTAGGTAGCTTTCGGGGTTTCGCCAGGGTGTAATCGTTCCCACTTTTCCAGCAACTGCTCCCGTGTTTCCTCATGCTCCGGGTCGGGAATGCAGCAGTCCACCGGGCAGATTTCAACGCATTGCTGGGCTTCATGGCTGCCAACGCACTCGGTGCATTTATCAATATCAATTACGTAGATTATCTCCGCTTCACTGATTGCCTCGTTGGGGCACTCCGGTTCGCAGGCGCCACAACTGATACACTCATCTGTAATCTTATATGCCATAAAGTCTATTCCCTCCTGATACTGTGCCTTAAAAGAATCGGTTAAATTTGGAGCGAAATTGTTCTTCTCTTTAGTAGCCTCTACATTTTACTGGCACCTTCCTTCTTTCTTAAAGCTTGAGCCACATGCTTGGGGACGAGGTCATCAATGCCGCCGCCCAGTCTGGCCACCTCTTTTAGCAAGCTGGAGCTAAGAAACTGGTATTCTGGCCTTGCCATTAGACAGACCAGCTCCAGCTTGGGATTTAGTCTCCGGTTCATCATCGCCATGTCAAACTCCCGCTCAAAGTCGGCACTCACTCTCAAGCCCCTTACCATAGCTTGTGCCTTTACCCTTCTGGCGAACTCGACAGCGAGGCCGCTGAAAGGTTGTACCTTGACATTAGGCAGATGAGCTACTGCCTGCTGGGCCATCTCCACCCTCTCCTTGATAGTGAATAGCAGGCGCTTATATGGGGTATCATAGACACCGATAATAAGCTTACTAAAAAGCCCGCTCACTCTTTGGACAACGTCAATATGCCCGTTGGTTATCGGGTCAAAGCTACCGGGATAGATGGCAATAGTCAAAGCCCGGTCTCCTTGCGGTATAAGGCGATGACGCTATCTCCGTGGCGGCGTTCTTTAATGAGATTTAGTGCCGAATAACTTGAACTTAGTGGTCGGTGAGGCGAGTGAGTCACCACTAAAATGGTCTTTTCCCCCACCAGTTTTGAGTCTGCCAGTTGCAGGATGATTTTATCTATAGCTGAGTTAGAATAGGGCGGGTCCATCAGTATAATATGATACTCCTTATCCAGAAAGGAAAGCGTCTTAGCTACACTACAACAATAAATGTGGGCATTGTCTCCAAGCCTTGTCTTTTCTAGGTTCTCCCTGATTATATCACAACACCGTGGCTCATGTTCAACAAAGTCAACCCAGCCAGCACCACGGCTTAGAGCCTCAATACCTAGAGCGCCACTGCCGGAGAACAGGTCAAGCACCTGTGCCCAATCGCTGGCAAGAGCCTCTAGGATTGAAAAAATTGCCCCCCGCACTAACTCCGTCGCCGGACGAGTTTTGGTACTCTTCGGCGACTTAAGTATACAGCCTTTGGCTCTACCGGCAATAACTCGCATCTTAAGTATGACGAAAGAAAATTAGGGCTTGTCCACTATTTATTCAGCCGCTCTATATTATACATAATCCATAGAAGGTAAAGGTCTAAGTTAATTGACGGCGGTATTAAGACAAGTATAAGGGATTGACAGATTTATGGAAAGAGTGGATGGTGGGGAGAAGCTAACCGGCAAAAGTCTTAGAGAAAGTTTCACCCTTTATTCTGTATGGTGGAGCTGAGGAGACTCGAACTCCTGACTTCCTCCGTGCAAGGGAGGCGCTCTCCCAGCTGAGCTACAGCCCCAAACTGAACGCAACTTTGATGTGATAAGTGCTGTCAATATCCCAGAAAGTTCACAAGAGTTCACAACTGAGTTACTTGAGGAGTTTATCATATCCCGTCCGCAAGGAACAAGCATCCGTAGTATTGAAGCCTATCACTATACCTTGGATGGCTTTGTAGGCTATCCTGTTACCTCTCATGGTATCACAAGATATCTCTCTAGCCTGACCTGTGCCAACGGAAAAGCTAAGTTCTATTCTTGTCTTAGAGCACTTTGCAACTGGTTATACCGAAATGGCTATGTCAGGGGAAATCCTATTAACCATGTATCTCCGCCAAAGATACAAAAGAGGTTGCTACCTGCTGTTAGTAAGGGACAACTGGAGATACTACTTCATCATTCTCATTGTGAACGGGATAAAGCTATCATGAGCCTATTGTGGTATTCAGGAATGAGATTGAGTGAGTGTGCTAGTGTAAAAACAAGTGACTTCAACTGGGATGAGGGAACGGTGGTTGTGCTGGGTAAAGGGAATAGGTTTAGGCAGTGTCTGGCTGGCAATGGTGTGGTAAAACAATAGTATTCTGTGGTATTGACACTACCCCCTTTCGTAGTATAATCATCGTATAGGAGGTATGTTATGTCAGAAGACCCCATACGTAAATATTCAGATGCCCTAAGCGAATTAAGCAAAGCCGAGTTAAAGGTTCAGTCTATAGCGTCAATCATAAGAGTCACTGCCAAAGCAATGAATACAAATCCATATCAAATGACGGTTTCAAATGTTGATGTTGGATTCCCTCCTGAGGTCGCTGTGGCAAGGGGGATACCCCACCTAAACGCTGATAATTGGCCGAGTGCTAAACAAATTGCCGAAGCCCTGTCTAGCTTACACCAGAAGAGGCATGGGGTTGATAATCTTTGGCATTCGCTTTCTGATGAGGATAAAGAGATTGTGAGTCCTCCCCCATCAAGATAACATTAGATATAGACAGCGTCTTGGAGTACCCATTCACCCAACCCCCTTTTTCAAGAATTCATTTTCCAGAGTTAACTTGCCTACCAACTGCTCCAGTTTCTCTATCCTGTCCTTAAGAGCTGCTACCTCAGTAGGTTCGTTATTTAACTTACTACGACTTGGTTCTGCCTTAACATAGATTGTCTCTGGTGCAGTATCAAAGTACCTGAATAGGGCAGGACACAACCAGCCTTCTGCCGATTTATCCTTTAAACTATACCAATGCCCACCATATTCTTCCCTCACCCTTGTAAGCTCTAGCTGATAGCCAGAAAAGGGCATTGATGAGAAAAGTAGTCTAAATCCATTACGAGCATTTGGTATGTCCTTGACCAGGTCATCAATCATATCTGGAACACCTTGCACGAAAGGTTCTTTATCTAATCCTACAGATTCATCATCAAACACCCAGGTGTCAATATGCCAATATGGTTCAATCGCCATGATAACATTGGTCATTTTCTAACTTCCTCCTGATTTCAGGTGACTGAAGTCTGTTCTGGAGCTGGACTTGGTGATTACTGTCCACCTCATCCTAAACACCTAATAATACTCAATACAAATAAATATATACCTCCACCAATTGATATAGAACCTATGAATAGCAGAAGATATGGTATGTTTGACGCTCTTCTAGCTTCCAAAGCAGTAACAAAGCCAGCACTCCCTAATAAAATAAGGATACCACTACCAAGTATCATAAGAAACAAAA
>DAOWHE010000107.1 GCA_030641585.1 Dehalococcoidales bacterium
GCCCAAGCCGCCTTTGTCCTGAGTACAGCATATCCATATTTCCCCAGGAAGACCATCCATATGGTGGTGGTTGACCCCGAGGTTGGCAGTGAGCGCCGGGCTATTATTCTGAGGACACCAATAGCTTGCTTTGTTGCCCCCGACAACGGTGTCCTAAGTTATGCTATCCAGCAGTCTTTAAGCAAGTCAGTAGAGAAGCGGGGGCAGTTTTCTATCAAAGGAGGGGTGAAGCCGGGAGCAGAGCTAGAAACGGTGGCTATCACCAATCCCAAGTTCTGGAGGTCACCGGTCAGTGCTACCTTCCACGGGCGTGATATCTTTGCCCCGGTAGCTGCCTTACTCTCCCTGGGCTTTCCACCAATAGAGTTTGGTGAGCCAATAGATTCTGTTGAAGTGTTGCCCCTACCCCATCCATACCAGACACCAAACGGGACGCTGGTGGGACACGTTATCCATATTGATAACTTTGGCAATCTGATAACAGACATAAAAAGCGATGACCTAGTGCGCAAAGCCGAGCCTATTACTATTGAGGTCGGAGGTCAACTCATTTCCGGGTTGAGCCATACCTATGCTGAAGGTAGCGGACTACTAGCTGTTATCGGCAGTAGTAGCTACCTGGAAGTATCACTCAAGGGTGGTAGTGCTAGCTCCCTGCTTAATGCTAGGACAGGTGATGAAGTAAGATTAAAGCAAGGGTCAGGAGGTAACCAATGAACTGTCCCCTTTGTGAAAAAGCCCATATTTACTACTGTACCAGAAATACTGGCGGAGGCATGTAGCTCATGCTCAAAAAGAAAGGAGGTAAGTCATGAAGATAAAAATATGGTTTCTTGAGCTCAGACCGCAGTTCTTGATTCTTTCGGTAGTGCTGCCCTTCCTGGGCACCAGCATCGCTTGGTATTATGATGCCTTTAATTTTGGCTATGCCCTGCTAGCCTTCGTCGGACTGCTGCTGGCCCATATCAGTGTCAATGTGCTTAACGACTACTTTGACTATAGAAGTGGGATAGACCTCGAGACTATAAGAACGCCTTTCAGTGGTGGCAGTGGCATTCTCCCGGCAGCTCGGCTCAAGCCGACACAGGTCTTCTGGTTCGGACTGGGTTCTCTCCTGCTGGCAATACCCATAGGCATCTATTTTGTCATCGTCAGCGGTTGGGCCCTATTACCGCTGCTCCTGGCAGCCGCCGTCTTCATCCTCCTTTATACACCCTTCATACTCAAGACAAGATGGCCTGAGTGGGCTGCCGGTCTTGGGTTGGGGACTTTGCCGATTCTAGGGTTTTACTTTATCCAGACTGGTGACTACACTCTGCCTGCGGTTATTGCTTCAATACCATCCGGCATTCTGGTGCATAACCTGCTCCTCTTGAACGAATTTCCCGATACCGAAGCTGACAGGAAAGCTGGCAGAAAAACCTTGCCCATCACTATGGGAAAGGAAAAGGCAAGCATAGTCTATTCAGTTTTAACGCTCGTGGTTTATCTTTGGATAATCGGTTGGGTAGTGGCAGAGCTAACGGGAGTAGTAGAAAAAGGGATGCCACCTTTCACCCTGATAGCCCTGCTAACACTTCCCTTTGCCATAAAGGCTATTCAAGGCGCCCGGAAGCATCAGGAGATGGCTAGATTGGTGCCGGCTATGGCTAATAATGTTCTGGTTGTCCTCCTAACTCAGCTTCTGCTGGGCATCGGCTATATTCTGGCCAGGGTCTTCTGAGATTTTGGCTACTCTAATTTTTCATGAGCAAGAACATGACCAGTCGCGCTGACAAGACGAAGCGGAAACGGCCTCTCCATGATATGTTCACTGCTGTACCACCACATTATGACCTTGTTAACCACGTCATAACATGGGGTCTGGATAAACGGTGGCGCCGGCAGGCAGCTAGAGAGTGTCTAGCTTCACAACCTGGGAAAGCACTTGACCTGTGCTGTGGTACCGGTGACCTGGCTATGGATCTGGCCCGGCTGGCTGATGATAGCGTGGAGGTAAGCGGGGTTGATTTCAGCCAGCCCATGCTTGATAAAGCCAGACAGAAGGCAAAAGCAGTAGCTCATGGCAAGAAGCTATCCCTTGTCTATGGTGATGTCGCCCACCTGCCCTTTCCTGATGGATACTTTGACTGCATTGGCATCTCTTTTGCCTTCCGCAACTTGACTTATAAGAATCCCCTGGCACGGTGTTATCTGGCCGAAGTACTCAGGGTGTTGAGTGACGGTGGCAGATTTGTCATTGTGGAAAGCAGTCAACCGAGGCCTAAGCTAATACGAAAGCTGTTTCATCTGTATCTGCGTTGGTTCGTCTCTAGGGTAGGCTCCCTGCTCTCCGGTAATAGAGAAGCCTATCATTATCTGGCTGAGTCAGCGGCTCGATTTTACACCTCTGAGGAGCTCAAGCGAATATTGCTCGCTGCCGGCTTCCGTCAGGTATCCTTCCGTCCATTCTTCTTTGGGGCTGTCGGAATCCATGTAGCTGTCAAGTAAGAAGGCTGAGTGTCGGCTACCAGTAAAAAAGTAGGCTCCAAGAACACTTCTCAGAGCCTACTTTGTCTTCGTTCCCTACTCCTCCCGCCTGATTTTCAACCAGATGTCTCCACTTTGAAACGGGAGCCTCTTCACTAATTAACGAGGAGCTTGAGAACCTCCGTCCGCTCCTCACTGATGGTCTTACCATATCCTCCATACCTTACCAGCGAGGAGCCTTGCCGAGGAAACTTCCTTCTGCATAACAGGGCTAGTATCTCTTTCATCATGCCTTCCTCCTTCTACTGGATTTACGGAAGGGAACTTAACCCTTCCTACTTTCAGTCTAGTAATTTTGGTGCCAAAAGTCAAGTTTTCCGGTCTTACTTGTAGTAGCTTTAAAATCTATTATCTTGAATACAAGCATTTTATTTGGCAGATAGATTCTTTTTTGTGTTTTAGTGGTGATGCTTCCTCCTCTGTATATCCTGATGTAATTAATTCTTTTTTCTTTTATGTTATAATTTTGCTTGGAGGCGGATAGGCTCTGGTGGGCCTTGCGGACTTCAAATCCGTTGGCGGCAATTTAAAATTGTCGTGGGGGGTTCGATTCCCTCCCCCTCCGCCAAGTCTTGACTGGCGCCAACACCAAGCTCAAGAAGGGAGGTGAGAAAAATGGCTGAGACCAATAATCTTACTGCCTACTCTCGCTATGCCGGCTGAGCTGCCAAACTAAGTCCGGGTGACTTAGACAAAGCACTTTGTCATCTGCCTCTTCGCAGTGACCCAAATCTGATTGTGGGTTTGCAGAGAGCTGATGACGCCGGGGTGTATAAATTGAGAGACGATTTGGCTATTGTGCAGACAATAGACTTCATCACGCCGATAGTCGATGACCCTTATAGCTTTGGTATGATTGCTGCTGCCAATGCTTTATCTGATATCTATGCTATGGGGGCTGAGCCTATTACGGCGATGAACGTGGTTTGCTTTCCCAGCGGGACTCTGGATATAGAAGTCTTACAACGGATTCTGGGTGGTGCTCTGTCTAAGATGGACGAAGCCGGGGTAACGCTGGTTGGCGGACACAGCATAAAGGATGACGAGTTAAAGTATGGGTTGTCTGTTACCGGTATTATTCATCCGCAGAAGATAATAACTAAAAGCGGGGCCAAGGTTGGAGATAAGCTGATACTTACTAAACCGCTGGGTACCGGCATTCTAAGTACGGCGCTAAAAGCCGGACTTCTTAGTGATAAAACTCTCCTTAAGCTTACTGAGCAGATGGCGGCGCTAAATAAGAAGGCATCACAAGTTATGGTATCTCTGGGGGCTCATGCCTGTACCGATGTCACCGGATTTGGTCTTCTGGGCCATGCTTGTGAGATGGCACAGAATAGTGGTGTCGCTATTGAGCTTCAGTGTGATAGGGTCCCTTTTATCAGTGAAGTGGTCGACTTCGCCAAGATGGGGCTTGTTCCAAAAGGCATGTATGACAACAGGGAATTTCGCTCCGATATGACTGAGTCTGCCGACAGCGTGTCTGAGGAACTGCTGGACATTCTCTGTGACCCTCAGACCTCAGGCGGGTTGCTAATATCCGTATCTGCGGATAGGGCAAACATAATGCTCACCAAGCTCAGGCAAGTCGGCTATAAAGAAACGGCCATGGTGGGGCAGGTAGTGGACAGTCCAAAAAGTAAAGTTATATTGCTATGAGTAGAATTAAAAACAGTCGGGCTACAGAAGAGTCAACTAATAAAGAGCTACGAAAGCTCCCGTCTGTGGAGGGAATCCTAGAGGCGGATGACATTCAGGCTGAAATAGACCGCTATTCACGGCCACTGGTGACCCAAGCGGTGCAGGCAGTCTTGGCGCAAGTTCGTGAGCAGATTTTGGGCGGTGGTGCCCGCCTGCCAAAGACTAAGATACTCCAGAGAGTCAAGCGGTGCCTGTCCCGGGAGTGGCCCGGATTTTTGAGCCCTATAATTAACGGCACCGGTATAATCCTGCATACCAATCTTGGCCGAGCACCTTTATCCCAGCAAACTCTTAGCTCTTTAGTCGATCTCAGCCGGAACTACTGTGCCTTAGAATATGAGCTGGTATCAGGCAAACGTGGTGTCAGGGCACAGGAGGCGGAGAAACTGCTGTGCCTCCTGAGTGGGGCTGAAAATGCTCTACTGGTTAATAATAATGCTGCCGCTGTCTTTCTTATTCTGAGCGTGCTGGCCAAAGATAAAGAGGTTGTCGTCTCGCGGGGGGAACTGGTGCAGATTGGCGGCGGCTTTCGCATCCCTGAAATAATGTGGCAGAGTGGTGCTTCCCTTAAAGAGGTAGGCACCACCAACAAGACCTTCACTGCCGATTACGAGCAAGCCATTAGTGAGCAGACTGCTCTACTGCTCAAGGTTCACCAGAGTAATTTTGCCATGAGAGGCTTTACTCATCAAGTCAGCACCTCAGAGCTGAAAATGCTGGGGGGGAAATATGGTCTGCCGGTAGTATATGACCTGGGTAGCGGGGCACTACTTAATACAGAAAGCTTCATGCTGGAGCACGAGCCGACGGTGCAGGAGGCAATAGCAGACGGGGCTGATTTAGTCTGTTTCAGTGGTGATAAGCTTTTGGGCGGACCCCAGTCTGGGATTATATTAGGGAAAAAGTCTTATCTTGACAGACTGCGCCGGCACTCGCTGATGCGAGTGGTACGTATTGATAAGATGTCGGCTGTGGCACTGGAGGCTACTCTGCGGCACTACTTGAAGAAAGAGGCGGTGGCAAAGGTTCCAGTCTGGCAGATGATAGCCTGTAAAGTTGAAGAGTTGACATTACGGGCGGAATCTGTGGTCAAAAGCCTTGGCCAAGCTGGGATAACGGCACTGGTTCGTGATGGCACCAGCATGGTCGGCGGCGGTTCGCTGCCAGACCAGACTTTAGCCACCAAACTGGTTGCCATCAAACCCCCATATCCGGTGGAAGATTTTGCCAGGAGACTGCGTCTGGCGACACCGCCGCTTCTCGGCAGGATTGAGGGTAGACACCTCCTCATTGATATACGCACCGTTATGCCACCCCTGGATGATACTCTGGTTGAAGTAGTTAAGCGCGTGATAGCTCAAGCGGAACAGTAGTTATGTTAACCATCGGTACCGCCGGTCACATTGACCACGGCAAGTCTAGCCTTGTCAAGGCGCTGACTTCAATAGACCCCGATAGATTGCCCGAAGAGAAAAGACGCGGCATGACCATTGACCTGGGTTTTGCCTGGCTTCAAGTAGCCTCCGGGGAGATGGTAGGCATTGTTGATGTCCCCGGGCATGAACACTTCGTCAGGAATGTAATCCCCGGCTTGGGTGGCATTGATGCCGCCCTTTTGGTTGTTGCCGCCGATGATGGCTGGATGCCGCAGACAGAAGAGCATGTGCAGATTTTAGACCTTCTCAGCATAAAACATGGTATTGTTGCTCTAACCAAGGTTGACCTGATAGATGACCCTGGTTGGCTAGAATTAGTTGAGAAAGATATAGCTGAAAGAATAGCCAATACCAGCCTTGGCAGTGCCCCCATAATAAGGGTGAGCAGTAAGGATGGCACTGGCATTGAGACGCTAAAGAAGGCTATTTGCCAACTGGTTCTTAAGGTAGTCCCCAGAAAGGATATTGGTAAACCACGCTTGCCGGTAGACCGTGTCTTTACTATCAAGGGCAGTGGGGCGGTGATAACCGGGACGCTGAGCGGTGGCTGTCTCTCAGCTGGGGACGAAGTAATTATCTCCCCTGGCAACTTACCAGCCCATATCAGGGCTATTGAGAGCTATAAGCAGCAGATAGACAAAGCACAGCCTGGAAGCAGAGTTGCCATTAACCTGAGTGGTGTTAAAAAAGATGATATA
>DAOWHE010000011.1 GCA_030641585.1 Dehalococcoidales bacterium
CATGCCTACCGGTGACCTGCCTTCGCCACCACCGTGAGGGTGGTCGCGCGGAGACATAGCCGAACCCCTCACCGTTGGTCGCCAACCCAACCAGTTCTTGCGACCAGCCTTGCCCAGCTTAATGTTCTGATGATCTACATTGCCTACCTGACCGATAGTAGCCATACAGTTACTATGAATGCGCCGCATCTCACCGGATGGTAACCGGATGAGGGCATATTTGCCCTCTTTATCCATCAGTTGCGCCGCAGCCCCGGCACTCCGCACCAACTGTCCCCCCTTACCCGACACTAACTCGACGTTGTGAATTAGGGTGCCACCGGGTATTAGCTTTAAGGGCAGAGTATTGCCCGATTTCAGTTCAGCATCCTCATCCGATTTTATCGCATCCCCAACCTTGAGCCCCGAGGGGGCTAAGATGTAGCGCTTATCGCCATCGGCATAGTAGATGAGAGCGATGCGTGCCGAACGGTTGGGGTCATATTCAACAGCCGCCACCCTGCCGGGAACACCAATCTTATCCCGCTTAAAGTCTATGATGCGAAACCTGCGCTTGGCACCACCACCGCGGTGGCGGACAGTTATTCGTCCCTGATTACTGCGTCCCGCCTTCTTCCTAAGCGGCCGGAGCAGAGATTTCTCTGGCTTACTTTTAGTTATCTCCTCAAAGGTAGAGCCGCTCATGCCCCGCCTGCCAGGAGAAGTTGGTTTATATACTTTCAGTGCCATTATTTACATAATCTCCTTAATCTTTGGCAGCGATTATTCTTAAAAGCAATCCTAATAAGCCCGGTCCTATTGAAGCTGATGAGGCAGTTCTTGAAGGGGCTTTGTCCCTTCAAACTTCCCTTTTTATTAAACCCCCTCAAATAGTTCTATTTTATCTCCGGCTTTCAGGGTAACAATCGCCTTCTTCCACACTGGACTCAACACCTGTTGTCTACCAACACGGTGCTGCTTGCCAGGTACCGTCATCATATTAACTGCGGCCACTTTAACACTAAATGCCGCTTCAACAGCCTGCTTAACCTGCTGCTTGTTAGCCTCCCGAGCTACCTCAAAAGCATACTTACCTTGGCTTTGGAGCAAAGTGTTCTTCTCCGTTATCAATGGGCGACGTAACACTTCATAGCGATGCATTGCTCTGCCCCCTAACCAATTCCTTACCCCACAGCTGTTCTACCTGGCGCACCGCCGCCTCAGTCATGAGCAGCATCTTGTAGGAAAGGAGGTCAACCACATTAAGTAGCCTGGCGGGTATTGTTTTAACCCCGGCCAAGTTACGAGCCGATTTAGCCACGTTTTCCTCAGGCTGGCTGGTGGCAATCAGGGCCGAACCATTGTCCACCCCCAGCGCCGCCAGAATTTTTACCATCTCTTTAGTCTTGGGGTCATCTAGCTCTAACTTTTCCAAGACCATTAACTCTTTGTCCCCAGCCTTGGCTGACAGGACACTTCTTAGGGCTAGCCGGCGCATCTTTTTGGGTAGTTCCTGCCGGTAGCTCCTGGGTTTAGGCCCAAAAGCAACCCCGCCGCCACGGCGCAGTGGTGAGCCGCGGCTGCCGGCTCGAGCTTGACCAGTGTGTTTCTGCCGAAACAGCTTCTGATGGCTACCAGAAACCTCACCGCGAGTTTTGGTGCTAGCTGTCCCCTGTCGAGCATTTGCCAGCTGCCCTACCATTGCTTGGTGCACCACCGCCTGATTAAACGGCACAGCAAAGACAGCATCACTTAGCTCAATATGCTTCACCACTTCACCGGCCATGCTATAAACTGGAACCTTCAACTTTCTTGCTTCCCCCGTTCAGACTTTCTTATCAGCAATGGCTCATTCTTGGCACCGGGCACTGCCCCCTTAACCACCAGCAGATTACGGGCAGGATCAGCTTCAAGCACCTCCATATGGAGCACAATCACCCTGCTGTTGCCCATATGTCCGGGCATGTGTTTGCCTTTTAACACCCGACCAGGAGAAGTGCCCGCCCCTATAGAACCCGGGGCACGATGCCTATCAGATTGCCCGTGTGTCTTAGGACCGCCAGCAAAGCCATAACGCTTAACTACACCGGCAAAACCCTTCCCCTTTGATATCCCGGTAATATCAACCAAATCACCTGCTTTTAACAGGCCAACATCTACCATGTTGCCTACTTCAATATCCCCGGTATCAGCCATCCTGAATTCCCTGAAATACCTGAAATTTCCCTGCCTCTTGGCTTGACCAAAGCCAAGCTGGGCAGCGCTATAGCCATCTTTAGCTACCGTTTTTATTTGCATCACGGTACACGGCCCAGCCTCAATAACGGTGGCTGCCTCCGCCTTGCCATTATCTCTAAATACCTGGGTCATGCCTAACTTGCAGCCAATAAGTCCTTCAATCATAATTAAATACTCAATGTACTTATAGTTTAATATCTATACCGACCCCTGACGGCAAATTGAGACTGGTCAGAGCGTCTATTGTTTTAGAGGTTGTCTCCACGATGTCTATCAGCCGATTATGAGTCCGAATTTCAAACTGTTCCTGCGAGTCTTTATCTATAAAAGGTGAGCGGATGACGCTGAACTTCTTGATATGAGTCGGCAGGGGCACCGGGCCAACAACTACAGCACCAGTCCTCTCCAGCGCCTCTACAATCTGCTGGGCCGACTGGTCAAGTATCTTATGGTCAAAGCCCTTCAGCTTGATACGAATCTTCTGTTTTGGCATAGAGAAACACCTCGGAATCTTAACTAACTACCGAACTCACCTCATTAAGTATAATCTCAAGCATACCTTGTGAGCTTTTTAATTTCCTTGTTCCAGACTAGCTACCCATAGCTTTGCCTCTAATCTGATCAGCCAGGTCAGCCGGCATCTCCTGACACTGGTAAAACTCCATGGAATGAGTTGCCCTGCCCTGAGTTAATGACCTGAGAGTGGTGGCATAACCGAAAGTCTCAGCCAAGGGCACCAAGCAACGAACAGTAGAAGTGTCACCACGCGTCTCAATAGAGCCAATACGACCCCTTCTCGATGTGAAGTCACCAATTATGTCACCCAGGAACTGTCCCGGGGTAACCGCTTCCAGTCTCATCACCGGCTCCAGGATAATAGGATTAGCTTTACTGACAGCCTTCTTCAGTGCCATTGAGCCGGCCATCTTAAAAGCCATCTCTGAAGAGTCAACCTCATGATAGCTACCGTCATAAAGGGTTACTTTAATATCAACCAGCGGGTAGCCGCTGGTTACCCCGGTCTCCATCGCCTCTTTAATACCTGCCTCGGCAGCCAGAATAAACGGCTTGGGCAGCGCACCACCCCTAATGCGGCCTACAAATTGAAAGCCGGCGCCATGTTCTAAAGGCTCAATCTCAATAAATACGTGGCCATACTGACCACGCCCTCCGGTTTGTTTAACGAATCTTCCCTCAGCCTTAACCTTAGTGTTAATAGTCTCCTTATAGGCAACCAGCGGCTTACCCACCTTGGCTGTTACCCTGTATTCGCTAAGTAGTCTACTTACTATAACCTCAAGATGAAGTTCGCCCATGCCTGAGACAAGTGTCTGCCCGGTTTCTTTGTTGTAGGTTACTTTAAAGGTTGGGTCTTCCTCAGCCAACCTGTGCAGGGCTTCTTTCATCCGGTCCTGGTCAACTCTGGTTTTGGGCTCAATGGCGATAGATAGCACCGGTTCCGGAAAGCGAATCGATTCCAAGATAACCTGCTGAGTGGCAGTACACAGGGTATCGCCGGTAAAGGTATTCTTAAGTCCCAGTGTGGCTACGATATCCCCGGTATCGGTCTCACTTACTTCTTGGCGCCGATTAGCGTGCATTAGCAGTAGCCGCCCGATGCGCTCCCTCTTGCCCCGAGCCGAGTTAAATACCTGCGCTCCCGCCTTGACCCTGCCCGAATACACCCTGAGATAGACCAGCCGGCCGACGAAGGGGTCAGCGACCACCTTAAAGGCCAGTGCTGAAAAGGGAGCCTCGTCGCTGGCGAGACGAGTGACTTCTGCCCCCGTCCCCATCTCTATCGCCCTTACCGGCGGCATATCTAATGGGGACGGGAGATAAGCCACAATAGCATCAAGCAGTAGCCTGATGCCTTTGTTTTTTAGTGCGCTACCGCAAAGAACAGGAATGCCTTTATTAGCCAAGGTTACCCTTCTTAAGGCGGCTCTTAAATCAGGGGCAGCAATATCACTGCCCTCAAGATAAGCCGCTAAAATATGGTCATCGTCTTCAGCCAATTTTTCAATTAATGCCTGACGGAATTCTCGGCACGTTGCCTTCTCTGAGAGAGGTATAGCTACCTCCTCTGGTTCCGAGTCGGGACTGCCATCAAATTGCCACGCCTTATTCTCCACCAGGTCAATAACGCCCTGAAATGATCCTTCACTACCCAGAGGCAACTGTAGCGTCAGCGGTTTGGCCTGCAGACGCTCTTCAATCATGACTAGGCAGCGCTTAAAGTCGGCGCCAATCCGGTCCATCTTATTGATAAAACAGATACGGGGCACACCATATCTATCAGCCTGGCGCCACACTGTCTCTGACTGAGCCTCAACCCCGGCGACAGCATCAAAAACTACCACCCCTCCATCCAGCACCCTGAGGCTGCGCTCAACCTCAGCAGTAAAGTCAACATGCCCTGGGGTATCAATAATATTGATACGGTGGTCTTTCCAGTCACAGGTGGTGGCTGCCGCGGTGATGGTAATACCACGCTGCCTCTCCTGCTCCATCCAGTCCATTACCGTGGTGCCTTCGTCCACCCCACCAATCTTATAGGTGCGACCGGTGTAATAAAGTATCCGCTCAGTGACGGTAGTCTTACCGGCATCAATGTGAGCGATAATACCTATATTACGTATCTGGTCTAACGGAAAACGCCCGGGCATAAGTATAGCCTCTCGCTTTAGCTTTTCTGATACCAGCATTTTTTCTAAGACATTAGGAGTAATAACTACTAACCTCTCACCATCTATAGTGGGCAAAGGCCCTGTTAGCCTCTGCCATTCTGTGAGTGTCTTCACGCTTTTTAACCGCTGCCCCCTGACCCTTTGAAGCATCACCAAGCTCGGTCGCCAGCTTCTCAGCCATTGACCTACCCGTTCTGGCTCTGGCCGATTTAAGCAACCATCGTATAGCCAGTGCCTGGTTACGGCCAGGCCGAACTTCTACCGGCACCTGATAGGTGGCACCGCCAACACGGCGTGGCTTGACCTCAAGCAGAGGGGTTACATTACGCACCGCCTCTTCCAAAACAGTGACCGCTTCCTTGTGCTCACGCTGCTCCGCAATCTCAAGAGCACCGTAGACAATCCTCTCGGCGGTGGTCTTCTTGCCGTCTCTCATTACTTTACTAATAAACCTGGCTACAACTATATTATTAAACTTAGCATCAGGTAGTATCTCTCGTTTTTTAGCTGCCGCTCGCCTTGGCATCCTGCCTCCTAAATTTCAGCAGCCTCAAGCCACACTCTTGGCCCGTTTGCTGCCATATTTTGAACGGCTCTGGCGGCGATCAGCTACGCCACCCGCATCCAGTGCTCCCCTTATAATATGGTAACGAACACCTGGTAAATCCGGCACCCGTCCGCCACGGAGAAGAACCACAGAATGTTCCTGCAACTCATGTCCCTCTCCAGGAATGTAGGCCGTGACCTCCATACCATTGGTCAGCCGCACTCTGGCTACTTTACGCATTGCCGAGTTAGGCTTTTTCGGGGTCATGGTCTTGACCTGTACACAGACCCCCCGCTTCTGCGGTGAGCCCTTGCCACGCACCAGCCTATTCTTCAGGGAATTAAAGCTGAACCGCAACGCCGGCGTCTTGGTTCTTTTGGTAAGCTTCTTGCGCCCTTTACGAACCAGTTGATTAACTGTTGGCAATTTTCTCCCTCTCTAGCCACACAATTTCAAAGGATGAGCCTAGACTCATCCTTTGAAAGCCACACTGAACTCTTGAGCTTACTACCCAATTGGCTATGGTGAAACTAGCAAATGATAACTTTTAAGTATATCACGCGTTAGAGATAGGTGTCAACAGCCTTAATCTGTTAAGGTAACGGTAAACATTATACTACCACATAAAACTACTCTTGACAAATCATTGCCTCACATGATATATTTCCTCCAGAAGGAAATAGCAGTGAATATGCTGGTTGATATTGCCCCCTCCGGACTATATTTTATGTATCTTACCTTTCCGCAGCCTAGTGGCTGCGCTTGGGAGGCTTTATCATAAAATTTTGAGCAGGTCAGTTAAGGTGAAGCTTAAAATAGAATCCTCCCGGGCGGGAGGATTTTTTAATTGGCAAAAAGTGCCACCCAAGGAGACAATCAGATTAAGTATAGACTATAATAGTTAGGAGGGGCAAAATGATTATAATGAAAAAAAATGCAACACCGGAGCAGATAAGACATGTGGTCGGCGAGATAAAGAAGCATGGACTAAGAGCTGACATTTCCAGAGGGGAATTCAGAACAGTTATTGGCTTGGTCGGAGATGAGAGTAAGGTATCCTTTACTCACCTGGCCGCTCTGCCTGGCGTAAAGGAAGCCAGGATGGTTGAGACCCCCTACAAACTTATCAGCCGGGAATATAGCGAACTGTTCCAAGGTGAGGATAAGAGTAAGATAGTTAAAGTAAATGATATTGAAATAGGCGGTAATGAACCAGTATTTGTCGCCGGCCCCTGTGCCATAGAGAGCAAAAAACAACTACTCAGAATCGCAGAAGAGGTCAAAAGAGCCGGGGCTCATATCTTGAGGGGTGGTATTTTTAAGCCAAGGAGTTCAGTTCACTCCTTCCAGGGCCTGGGGTCTTTAGGCTCAGAAGAGGCCGAAGAAGCCTTGAACTGGCTTCATGACGCCGGCGAAAGATTCGGCATGCCGGTAATGACTGAAGTAAGGGGGGAAGCACAGGTTGACTTGATAGCTGAGTATGTTGATATCCTGCAGATAGGGGCCAGAAATATGTACGACCAGGACCTGCTCGGCAAAGTGGCCAAGAAAGGTAAGCCTATTCTGTTTAAAAGACATTTTGGGGCTAGCATTGAAGAATTCCTCTCCTTTTCCGAGTATATTGCCGCTGAGGGCAACAAGGACATCATCTTGTGTGAGCGGGGAATAGTCCCCATCGGTAAGGGTAAGAGCCACACCAGATATACCCTTGACCTGACGGCTGTCCCAGTAGTTCAGAAAGAGACCTATCTGCCGATAGTCGTTGACCCCTCTCATGCCACCGGACGCCGTGACCTTATCTTCAATATGAGTTGCGCCGCCATAGCCGCCGGAGCCAGTGGTTTGCTCATTGAGGTACACTATAACCCGGCAGAAGCACTGGTTGATGCCGAGCAAATGATAACCCCTGAGGAACTTAAGAGTATAATTGATGCCTGCAAGAGAATCAATAAGGTCGTTAGAAACGTGAACTAGAGTTGCATAGGATGAGAAAAGTTAAGATAAACCTCGGACTAAATAGCTACCAGATTCTGATAGGCTCTGACCTGCTTAAAGAGAGCGGGCAGTGGCTAAAAGAGATTGGTTTTAGTGACAAGCTGGTAATTATTACCAACCCTATAGTGCAAAAGCTATATGGCAATAGCCTAAAACAGGCTCTTTTGAAGGACGGTTTTAAGGTAACTATACTGTCGGTTGCTGATGGGGAAGAGCAAAAATCACTTGAGACCGCCGGCAGGCTCTATACCGAGCTGAGTAAAGCCTATACCGAGCGAGGAACACCAATTTTAGCCTTAGGTGGCGGCGTTATTGGTGACCTGGCTGGCTTCGTGGCGGCCACATATTTTCGTGGAGTACCTCTGGTACAAATTCCGACCACCCTGCTGGCGCAGGTTGATTCAAGCATCGGTGGCAAGGTGGCGGTAAACCACGGCCAGTTAAAAAACAAGATTGGCGCCTTTTACCAACCAAGGCTGGTAATTAGTGATATCAGCACTCTTAAAAGCCTGCCCTCAGGAGAATTTGCCAACGGACTGGCCGAGATGATAAAGAGTGCCTTTATCCGGGACAGAGACTTCTTCACCTTTATAGAGACAAACCTTGATAAGATAAAATCGCTTGACGAGGGAGTACTTGAAGAGGTTGTTTGCCACTCGGCCAGGATTAAAGCCGAAGTGGTTAAAAAAGATGAGACTGACCTGGGCTTAAGACATATTTTAAACTATGGCCACACCATAGGCCATGCTATTGAAACAGTCTCGGATTTCAGAGTGAACCATGGCGGAGCAGTTGCCGTCGGCATGCTGGCCGCAGCCAGAATCTCAAATAAACTGGGAATACTTGACACGGGTGAGTTAGCCAGGCTAAAGAGCCTTATTTTGGGCGCCGCTCTGCCAACAGAAATCCCAGACCTTGACAGGGGAAGACTAATCCAGGCAATAAAGCAGGATAAGAAGGTTTCGGGGGGCAAGATAAAATTTGTCTTACCAAAAGCAATAGGCGATGTATTTATCACCGACCAGGTAAGCCTTTCCCTGATAGAGCAGGTTTTGGCAGGTTAAGATGAAGAAACCTAGAATTTGTGCTGTAATTACAGATAACGACCTAGAGGCAATAAGAGAAGTTCAGCCGCTGGTTGAGCGCTTTGAAGTCCGAATAGACCTTATTGGTGATGGCTGGCAGGAGGTGGCTAGGGCACTGAACAAGCCCTGGATAGCCTGTAACCGGACTATCTCGGAGGGAGGCAACTGGCAGCAAAGCGAGGCCAGGAGAAAAGAGGAACTACTTAAAGCCGTCCAGCTGGGGGCAGACATGGTTGACATTGAGCTCAGCACCAGCAATCTGGAGAGAGTAGTATCACTGATTAAAAAGAAAGCCAGCTGTATCCTGTCATTTCACGAGCTTGAGAAGACGCCGCTTCTTAAGCACCTAAAGGAAATAGTTAAAAGACAACTTGCCGCCGGCGCCGATATCTGCAAGGTGGTAACTACTGCCCAAAACTTCGAAGACAACCTGACCGTCTTAAAGCTTATCCCGGAGTTTCCCGGAACAAGATTAGTTGCCTTTGCCATGGGACCGCTGGGGCTACCGAGCCGGATTCTCTGTCCCCTGGTCGGTGGCGATTTCAGCTATGCCGCAATCCAAAGGGGCAAGGAATCGGCTCCGGGACAGATCACAGTAGCAGAGCTAAAAAAGCTCTATGAAATGGTGACTGTATGATATCAGGCAAAACCAGAATCTGTGGGTTAATCGGCGACCCGGTAGAGCACAGCATGTCGCCGGCGATGCACAATGCCGCCTTTAAAGATAGGGGAATAGACTACGTGTATCTTCCATTCAAGGTAGCCAAAGAGCAGCTAGACAGGGCTATTTTGGGTGTAAGAGCCCTGAATATAAGGGGCTTAAATGTCACCATCCCCCACAAGGTCGCTGTTATGCCACTTCTTGACGAACTGGACCCGCTGTCAGAAAGAATAGGTGCTGTAAATACTATAGTCAATAGTGACGGCATCTTGAAGGGCTATAACACCGATGCCCACGGTTTCCTAAAAGCCATGATGGAGCGGGGTATTGAGCCGGAGGGTAAAAATGTGGTTGTTCTGGGAGCCGGCGGCGCCTCAAGGGCGATTTCCTTCATTCTGGCAGAGAAGGGAGCCAATTTAGTTATCCTAAACAGGCAATTGGAAATAGACTGGGCGGTTGAGTTAGCCAGCAATATCTCACGGGCTTTTGGCAGAAAGGTTAAAGCCCTGGAGCTAGGGGAGCAAAATCTGGCAAAAGTATTAAAAAAAGGCGATATTCTGGTTAATGCTACCAGCGTCGGTATGAGCCCCAATACTGGCGAAACTCCAGTCCCGGCTCGGCTACTCAAAGGCAACCTTATCGTCTTTGATATCGTCTATAATCCAGTCAAAACCAGGCTGCTAGCCGAAGCCGAGGCCGCCGGTGCTAGCACCATAAGTGGTCTTGAGATGCTGGTCTGGCAGGGGACGTTAGCCTTTGAGATGTGGACCGGACTTAAGGCCCCGCTAGAGGTAATGAAAGAAGCGGTAGTTAAGGCACTAAAAGATGAAAACTAATATCGCCTTAATAGGTTTTATGGGAAGCGGTAAGACAGCTGTGGGTAAGATTTTAGCTGCGAAACTGAACAAGCGATTTGCAGAGCTGGATAGCCTGATTGAGCACAAAGCAGGGAAATCGATACCTGAGATATTTGACCAAGACGGCGAGATAGCCTTTCGCCAGCTTGAGATTGAGGTCACCAGAGAGGTGTCCAGAAGTAAGAACCAGGTTATCGCCTGCGGCGGCGGCATAGTGCTTAACAAAATAAATATTGACCGCTTAAAAGATGAAACGGTGATAGTCTATCTAACAGCATCTCCGGGGGCAATTCTGAAACGGACATCAGCTGACAAAAATGAAAGGCCACTGCTTAAGAATAATAAAGCGGTGACCATCAGCCAGCTTCTCAGATTCAGAAAGCCTTTCTATGAGAGAGCGGCTGATATTAAGATAGATACCTCAAAACTGGATATTAATGCTGTTGCCAACAAGATAATAGCCAGACTGAAAGAAGATGAAAGTTTCCATCCATAAAAGTGAGATAAACGGCAAAGTAACAGCCCCTTCTTCCAAGAGCTATACCATCCGGGGGCTGATGTGTGCCGCTCTGGCCAGGGGCAGAAGTGAAATAATACACCCCTTAATCTCAGAGGATACCGAGGCCGCTGCAGAAGTGCTGGGTCAGATTGGAGTCAGTATCCATAAGCAGGGGAGCCGCTGGCAGGTAATGGGCGGTCCTCTTAAGCAGCCAACCGAAGACCTTTTCTGCCGTGATTCGGCGGCCACCCTGAGATTTATGACCGCCATCTGCGCACTCGTTCCGGGAAAGTGCCGTCTGCTGCTAGGACCTTCACTCTCAAAAAGACCGATAACACCTTTGCTTCAGGCTCTAGGACAGCTAGGGGTAAACTGCCGGGCTGATGGTGCATCGGTAACCGTTAGGGGTGGCAGATTGAAGGGCGGAATGGTGAAGCTGCCAGGTGATATAAGCTCCCAGTTCATATCAGCCCTACTGCTAATAGCCCCCCTGGCTGAGGGAGGTATCAGCATCAGGCTAACCACACCGCCCAAGTCAAAGCCATATCTTAAAATGACCCTGGACTGCCTGGAAAAGTTCGGCATAAAACTTGAAGCACCAGAAGACCTCAGGGAATTTGAAGTGCCAAAACAGGAATATAGACCAGCCAGTTACCAGATAGAGGGGGACTGGTCGTCAGCATCATACTTATTAGCGCTGGGGGCTGTCCTGGGCAAGGTTACGGTCACCAACCTCAATCCGGAGAGTTTGCAAGGAGACCGGATAATGTTAAACTTACTGAAAGACATGGGCGCCCAGGTTTTGGTGAGTAACGACTCAGTTACAGTACAAAGGTCAAAGCTAGAGGCTATCACTGCTGACCTGTCTGACTGTATTGACCTGCTGCCAACCCTGGCTATCCTGGCGGCAGTTGCCGATGGAGCAAGCCAATTTACCGGTATCAAAAGAGCCCGGCTGAAGGAATCAAACCGGGTGGCCGCTTTAAGGGAGGGTCTTACCAGAATGGGTATAAAAGTTATAGAGGAGACAGATAGCCTCACCATCGTCGGCTCAAGACCAAAGGGCTCATCAATAGATAGCCATGATGACCACCGGATTGCCATGGCCTTTAGCATACTCGGCTCAAGCACCGGTGCAACAACAATAAACGGTGCTGAATGTGTCCGAAAGACATACCCCGAGTTCTGGGATATACTAAGGAGCCTGGGAGGCAAGGTAGAGATAGATGGCAAATAGTTTTGGCCAGCTGTTTAAGATAACCAGCTTTGGTGAAAGCCACGGGGACTTAATCGGCATTGTCATTGATGGCTGTCCCGCCGGGCTGGCCATCACCGAGGCTGACATCCAAAGCGAGCTGGATAAGAGAAAGCCGGGAACCAGCACACTTACCACGGCAAGAAAAGAAGAGGACAGGGTTGAGGTTCTTTCCGGCGTCCTGGACGGACACACCACTGGTGCCCCAATTTGTCTAATAATACGCAATAAAGACATTGATTCAGGTGAATATAGAAAGTCAAGGTTCCTGCCAAGACCAGGCCACGCCGACTATACTGCCTATATGAAATACGGGGGCTTTAACGACTTCAGAGGTGGCGGCAGATTCTCAGGAAGAATCACCGCCGGTTTTGTCATGGCTGGCGCCATCGCCCGTAAACTAGTCGGTCTCATCGGGACTGAGGTTCTGGCACATACTGTTGAGATAGGTGGTATAGCTGCCCAGCCGAAGGATTTAGGGGAAATAAGAGAAAATGTAGCCAAAAACCAGGTTGGCTGTGCCGACCCGAAGGCGGCTGAAGAGATGGCAACAGCCATCAAAAAGGCTCAAGAGGAGAGCGACAGCCTGGGAGGCATTATAGAAGGCATCGCCCTGAATGTGCCGGTGGGCCTGGGCGAGCCGGTTTTTGACACTCTAGAAGGGGAGCTGGCTAAAGCCCTCTTTGCCATTCCGGCGGTTAAAGGGGTCGAGTTCGGCTCGGGCTTCTCCGCCGCCAGAAAAAGAGGTTCCCAGAACAACGACCCGTTTATTATCAGAGATGGTAAGATAGTAACCACGACCAATAACGCCGGTGGCATACTCGGCGGCATAAGCAGTGGTATGCCGGTAGTGCTCAGGGTGGTGGTCAAGCCGACATCATCAATAGCAAAGAGCCAGCAGACGGTGAACATGAAAGATTTAGAAAGTGCCAGTTTGGAGGTCAGGGGAAGGCACGATGCCTGTATCGTCCCCAGAGCGGTGGTTGTGGTAGAGGCGATGATGGCGGTAACCCTGTGTGACTTTGCCATAAGAGCGGGACTGATACCGGGGGTAATAAAATGAACCTAGAAGACCTAAGAAAAAGGATAGAGGAAGTTGATGCGGCTATAGTCAGGCTTATCGCTGAAAGGATAAGGATTGCCGAGGAGATAGGCCAAGAGAAAAGACAACGGCACATACCAATTGAGGACAGGCAAAGAGAAGATAGAGTTCTTACAAATGTCAGAAACATCGCCCGAACCGAAAGTGTAAACCAGCAAGATATAGAAAGCATCTACCGCCAAATAATCGCCGCCACCAAAGGCGCCCAGGGAATAGTGGTCGCTTTTCAGGGTGAAGTCGGTGCCTACAGCGAGGAAGCCGCCGTTCACTTTTTCAGCTCCTCAACCAATGTTAAGCCGTGTGAAAGCCTGGAAAAGGTCTTTAAGGCTGTGGAACAGGATGATGAGGTACAGTTTGGCATCGCTCCCATTGAGAACTCACTTGAGGGTAGCATCAGTAAGACCTATGATTTGCTTTTGGACTCAAGCCTCAAGGTCTGTGGTGAAATAGAGCTCAGGGTTTCCCACTGCCTGATAGCCAACCCGGGGGCAACACTTAGCTCAATAAAAAGAATCTACTCTCACCCCCAGGCTCTGGGACAGTGCCAGGCTTTCATAAAACACCTGGACTGTGAACTTATACCGACCTACGATACCGCCGGCAGCGTTAAGATGATAAAAGAAAAGAAGATAACCGATGGCGCTGCCATCGCCGGCCTAAGAGCCGCTGAAATCTACGGGATGGAGATTATCGCCCGCGAGATAGAGGATAACCCGAATAACTTCACCCGCTTTTTCATCCTGGCCAGGAAGGACTCTCCACCTACGGGGAATGATAAGACCTCAGTGGTTTTTTCAGTGAAACATAAACCGGGAGCACTGTTTGGCTTCCTCAAGGAACTGACAGCCAGAAATATAAATTTGACCAAGATAGAGTCCAGGCCAACCAGACAAAAGCCGTGGGAATATAACTTTTACCTGGATTTTGAGGGCCACCGGGAAGACAAAGAGCCTAAAGAGGTCCTGGAAAAACTGAAAGACTACGCCATCTTTATCAAGGTGCTGGGTTCCTACCCTAAAGCAAAGTAAGAAAGCCACAGAGCAACAGATGAAAGTAGCCATAATCGGCGGCTCAGGGAAGATGGGAAAATGGTTTGCCCGCTTTCTGCTGGAGGATGGCAAAGAGGTGGTGTTAATCGGCAGAAACGAGGCAAAGCTTAAGAAAATCGGGCGTGAGCTCGGCGCCCAGGCCACTACCAATATAGAAGCCGTTAAGCAGGCTGACGTAATTTTAATATCAGTGCCAATAGACCATTTTGAAGAGGTCGCAACAAAGCTAAGCCCACACACGCATTCTGAGCAGATTATTCTGGATATTACCTCAGTCAAGGTGCTGCCAGTGGCAGCAATGCACCGCCACATAAAAAAGGGGCTCCTACTGGGAACACACCCGGTATTTGGTCCCGGTGCCGGAAGTGTTGCCAATCACAACTTCGTCCTGACACCTACTAACCAGCAAGAGTCGGCGCTGGCAGAAAAGGTCAGGGGCTACCTGGAAGCCAAAGGTGCTAAAGTCACCTTGATGAGCCCGCAAGAACACGATGAAACGATGACCGTCATTCTTGGGCTGGCTCACTTCATCGCCATAGTCTCCGCCGATACCCTGGCCAACCTCGACCGCTTGAGTCAGATGCCTCAAATCGGTGGCATTACCTATAAAGTACTATTATCACTGGTAGAAAGCGTCATATCAGAAGACCCGGAACTTTATGCCTCGTTGCAGATGAGCTTACCCAACCTGCCTGAGATTCAAGAGCTATTTCAGAAAAGCGCCAAAACCTGGGCTGCGCTGGTAAAGCACAAAGATAAGCCAGAATTTGCAAGGAGAATGAAAGCTTTAAGAAGCAAGCTTGAGCAAGATAACCCCGATTTTGGCAAGGCTTATGATAACATGTACCGCATTGCCGAGGGGCTATAAAAACCGCCGATAGAGCCAAATCTTTTTCTTACCCTGAGGGTCCCCTATCTTGCCAGAAGCTCATCTAGCTTGGCCTGGTTAAAGCCTATTAACATTTCGTCATCAACTATGATGACCGGTACCCCCATCTGCCCCGACTTTTTAATCATCTCACGGGCAGTCTCACTACTGGCAGCCACATCGATATCCTGATAGGAGATTCCCTTCTCGGTAAGATACGCCTTAGCCCTCTTGCAAATGGGGCAGGTAGGCGTGGAATAGATGACAACCTTCTTATCACTCACTATCAGTGCCTCCTCTTATTCGCTGGCTTAATACTATTACTGAATGAAAAACATGTCAAACAGCCATTGATTTTAAGCCGTATAACTGCTAGCATCCA
>DAOWHE010000073.1 GCA_030641585.1 Dehalococcoidales bacterium
ATCGCTATGAGCGCTCTGGGGTGCTACACGGTCTATCCAGAGTCAGGGGCTTTACCCAGGACGATGCCCATATTTTCTGCCGCTTTGACCAGATAGAAGACGAGATAGTCGCCGTTTTAGACCTGGCCATTCTTATGATAGATACCTTTGGTTTTACCAGCTATAAGGTTCTACTTTCTACCCGACCTGAAAAGTATGCTGGCACTACCGAGATGTGGGATAAGGCTACCCAGACCCTTGAGCAGGCTCTGGGACGGCAAAAGGTTGCCTATAATATAGACCCCGGCGAGGGGGTATTTTACGGGCCAAAGATAGATATTAAGTTCGAGGATGCAGTTGGACGGGCATGGCAGGGACCTACCATTCAGGTTGATTTTAACCTGCCCCAGCGCTTTGATGTTACTTACATCGGAGAAGATGGCCAGGAGCATTCGGTAGTCATGATTCACCGCACCGTGCTGGGTAGCATGGAGCGCTTTCTGGCCTCGCTTATTGAGCATTATGGAGGTGCCTTCCCGGTGTGGCTGGCACCAGTCCAGGCAGCAGTGATACCGGTGGCCGACCGCCACCTGGACTACGCCTGTAAGCTGGAGGCAGAGCTGAAGAGTGAAGGAGTGCGCGTTCAGGTCAATGACCGCCCGGGAACGGTAAATCAAAAAATCAGGCAGGCACAGCTGAACAAAATACCGTATATGCTGGTAATTGGTGACAAGGAAGTAGCCGCCTCAACCGTTTCCGTTCGCTTGCGCAGTGGCAAACAGCAAGCTGACCTGCCTTTTGATAGTTTAAAAAAAGCTATCAGCAAAGCTATAATAGACAAGACAAAAGAATTAAACCTATAATTTGATAAGCTTCAGTCGTTGTGCTATAGTCCGCTTAATATATGTTGTAGGGGGTAAACAGGGAAATAATTAAAAAGCTGCGGGTAAACGAAATGATCAGGTGCGTTGAGGTCCGCCTCGTGGGAGAGAAGGGGGAGCAATTAGGTGTTCTGCCCCTATATCAGGCACGGGAAATAGCCAAGAAGCATAATCTTGACCTGGTTGAGGTAGCGGCTAGTGCAGTGCCTCCGGTATGCCGCCTTATGGACTATGGCAAGTATAAGTATGAGCAAACCAAGAAGGAACGCGAGGCCAGAAAGAGCCAGAAGCTCTCGCTACTACGGGAGGTCAGGTTACGCCCCAAGATAGGTGAACACGATTTTGAGGCTAAATCGCGCTCAGCAAGGAAGTTCCTTGAAGGTGGTGACAAGGTTAAGGTAACAATAATGTTCAGAGGGCGTGAAAATGCTCACCCGGAGCTTGGGTTGCGATTACTGGATAGGATGCTGGAATCGCTAAAAGAAGTGGCCTCAGTTGAGAAGCAACCAACCAGAATGGGAGCACGGTTACATTTAATCCTGTCACCACCGGCTGGTCACAGGGCTAGAATAAAGGAAGAAACAAAGAAAGGTCAGGATGCCAAAACTTAAGACACATAAAGGAGCCCGGAGCCGCTTCCACATTACTGGTACCGGAAAAATTTTGCGTACCAAAGGTGGTAAGAGCCATCTGCGCCGCAAAAAATCGAGACAGACAAAGCGGCTTTTTGATGAGAAGATACCACTGCATCCTCATGACAGGGTTCGCATAAAAAGACTTATACCCTACGGCACAGCTTAGATAGGAGGCATGTTTTGCGAGTAAAGAAGGGTGTAACCCTACGTCGGCGACATAAGAAGGTGCTAGCCATGACCAAAGGGCACAGGGCAACCAGCCATTCCCTTTATCGCCGTGCTCATGAGTCTATGCTCCACTCACTGAGCTATGCCTACAGCCATCGCCGAGAGCGAAAGGGTGACCTGAGACGTCTCTGGACTTCCCGGATTAACGCCGCCAGCAGAACTCACGGGGTCACCTACAGCCAATTCATGAACGGCCTGAAAAAGTCCTGCATTGAAATCAATCGCAAGATGCTGGCTGATATGGCAGTTAGAGAGCCGGGCACCTTTAGTGAGTTGGTCCGCCTTGGACAGACTGCTTGAAGTCAAGGCTAGCACAGTAGTCTTTAACCCCCAACATATAGTCCCCATCTTTCTCAGGGTGAGTGTATAGGGATGAGCATAGCCCAGGAAATAACCAGTTATGCTAGCGACTTGTTTAACGTGGTTGGTGCCACCAAGCTTACCTATGGGCTTAATAACCTGCTGATTGTTGGACTGGAGACAACGCCGGAGCGTGATCTTGATGAATTCCGACGTGTGAACCGAGATTTTAAGCTGTACGGCTTTGAAAAGCATGCCCGGCCTAAATTGGAATCACTGTTAAGATTCATCCACAAGCAGGGCTTCTCCGCTGAGCTGGTGGGACAATGCGGCTACCCCCCAAGAGGCGAAATAAACCTGAAAGAGGCGGCCGTCTGTGCCGGGCTGGGCAAGTGGGGTAAGAACACCCTTGTCTTACATCCCAGATACAGTAATCGGCTCCGCTTTATGGCCTTAAGAACCGATGCCCCGCTGGAACCATTAACCAGCTCACTTGCCACTAGAGAGGAAAATCCCGTCTGCGCTGGGTGCACTATATGCCTTGATACCTGCCCGGAGAAGGTCCTTGAGCCCTACCGCATGCCTGAGACTGTCCATTGCCTGGCTAATATAGCCCGCATGACAAGTAAAGGCGATAGACTCATCTGCTGCGATATATGTCTCCGGCTATGCTCCACCGTCAGCAACGAGAAAAGTTAGGCCAACCGCTATCTTGCAGAACAATCCATCAGAGTACAATCAAAGCCGTAGCTATTAAAGCGTCCCTGGAGCGATTCGAACGCTCGACCCGCTGCTTAGAAGGCAGCTGCTCTGTCCAACTGAGCTACAGGGACATACTTACTATTCAATGTAGCATTAGACAAAGGCTAAGGTCAAGCCACTGAAGCAATAAACGAGACATTACTTTATCTTCAGGCCTTACTATCTTGAGGCTCGCCACAGACCAAGAATAGCTAAACTGCTAAGGGCAATGCCAGCAATTACCGCCCCGACCCAACCAAGTAGACTGAGGCAGGTAACAATCACTCCAGCAATGACTACCCCAATAGCGATTGAGAAAAAGGCATGTCTGAAGTTTAGGCCAAAAAGAACCGCGGCTAGCGAACCGGTCCAGGCACCGGTGACCGGCAGGGGTATAGCAACAAATAGCACCAGACCAATCCGCTTATACCTTTCTACGATTTTACCCCGCCGCCGGGTATGTTCAAAAAGCCAGTTTAGGAACCTGTCAAGGAGAGCTATTTTACTTAGCCATCTGGTAATGCCGTTAAGAAACAGCAGGATAAGGGGTACCGGTAGTAGATTACCAATGATAGCCAGCGGCAGGGCATAATACCACGGGAAGCCAAAGGTGTTGATAGCCAGAGGAATCGCTAAACGGAGTTCAGCTATAGGTGAAGCAGCAATAAGAACCACTTTCAGAAGCTCTTCTGGGGACACTCTTTTCCTTTTACGGGCTAAGAAGAGATTTTACCTCAGCAGTGTAGCAAATAGCATTTTGAGCGTCAAGCTGGCTTAGTTATCAGCTTGACAATCGTTCAGCCACATTGTTAGTATAGTTAGTATAGGGTCAGCTTCTAAAGCTAGCTAGTTTATAAAGGCTACAGATGTCAAGATTACTAGACAAAATAGATAGCCCACAGGACTTGAAGGGTCTGACACCAAAGGAGCTTGAGCAACTAGCCGCTGAGATTAGGCAAGAACTGGTAGCTAGGGTAACAGCTAATGGCGGACACCTAGCTTCAAACCTAGGAGTGGTTGAACTCACCATAGTCCTACATCGGGTATTTAGTAGCCCGCATGATAAAATTATATGGGATGTCGGACACCAGTCCTACACACACAAACTGCTGACCGGCAGAAAAGAGCAGTTTGAAACTCTGCGCCAGTTTGGTGGCTTATCCGGCTTCACCACTCGTGATGAAAGCCAGCACGACCCCTTTGGAGCTGGACATGCCAGTACTTCAGTCTCAGCAGCTCTTGGTATGACAACCGCTCGTGACCTTTCCGGTGACAACTACCATGTGGTTGCTGTTATTGGCGATGGCGCCACCACCGGAGGAATGGCGCTAGAGGCATTCAATAATGCGGCCCATCTGGTCTCCAAGCTTATTGTGGTTTTGAATGACAATGGGATGTCAATAGCGCCTACTGTTGGCGCCTTAGCTAAGCTGCTAAGTAAGGTGCGTTTTGACCGACGCTACTACCGGGCAAGCGAGAGAAGTAAGCGACTGCTCAGCTCCCTGCCAATGGGTAGTAAGTTATGGCAGATGGGCCAGCAAATTAAGAGCGCAGTGAAGGGCCTAGTTATGCCAACAGTTATCTGGGAAGAGTTCGGTTTTGCCTATATGGGACCTTATGATGGTCATAACATTCGTGAACTTGAATCCGCCCTAACCCAGGCACGTGATTACAGTCATAAACCAACTCTGGTTCATGTGGTCACCACCAAAGGCAAGGGTTATGCCCCAGCAGAAGGGGACGCTGTTTATTTTCACGGTGTGTCCCCTGAACGTAAGGGTGCTGAGTCAGCACCAACTTATAGTGAGATTTTCGCTCAGACTGTGCTGCGCCTAGCCCGCAAGAACCCTAAACTAGTAGTTGTTACCCCGGCTATGCCGGAGGGAAACTGTTTGGATATAGTTCAGGCTGAGTTTCCACAGCGTGTCTTTGATGTTGGTATCTGCGAACAGCATGCCGTTACCTTTGCCGCCGGACTGGCAACTCAGGGTTTTATACCGGTGGTGGCGATATATTCCACCTTTCTGCAACGTGCCTTTGACCAGATTGTCCACGATGTCTGCCTTCAGGATTTGTCAGTAGTCTTTGCCATTGACCGTGGCGGAATTGTTGGCGATGACGGCAAGACACATCAGGGTACCTTTGACCTCTCTTACCTGACACTAATCCCCAATCTAATTGTATCAGCACCCAAGGACGAAAACGAACTTCAGCACCTCATTTACACGGCAGTAAAGTCGAACCATCCGATGGCTATAAGATACCCACGTAGTGCTGTCATTGGGGTAGAAATGGATAAGGAGTTGCACCCCATCCCCATAGGTAAGGGGGAAATATTAAGGCACGGAAATGACATTGCCATACTAGCTCTGGGAGCTACCGTGGCACCAGCACTGGAAGCGGCTAAAGAGTTAGCCGCCAAGGGGATTGAGGCTGAAGTTATTAACAGCCGTTTTGCCAAACCACTGGACTCCGAACTGATAATAGACATCGCTAGTCGTATTAAGCGGCTCCTTACCGTGGAGGAGAATGTTTTAAACGGCGGCTTCGGCAGCAGTGTCGCCGCCCTTCTTCAAAAATCGGGGGTTACCGATGTTCAGCTTAAGAGCATTGGCATCCCCGATGAGTTTGTTGAGCATGGGGCGCCGGCCACCCTGCGGGCTAAGTATGGACTTGATGCCAAGGGAATAGCCCGCGAGAGCCTAACCCTGTTTCCTGAGGCTCGTTCAAGTTCCTTACCACCACTTGAGCCTAAGACCGAAGCCACTCCGCTTTGATTAGCGCCGCCATAGTAACTTGCCAGTTAGTTAATATGCTAATATGTGAATGTGACTTATATATTACGAAAGCCAAGCTTAATAAAGTATCAGGTGTATAAAAAGGCGGCACCTGATATTTTTATAATGATCCTTTAGATAAAAGAGCCAACATGGATAAAACGACAGTCAAGGACATAGAAGTAACTGGCAGAAGGGTCTTAGTCAGGGTTGACTTCAATGTCCCTCTGGATGAGGAAGGAAAGATTACCGATGATAGCCGTATTAAAGCCACACTGCCCACTATTGAGTATCTTATTGAGGCGGGAGCCAGGGTTATTCTCTGCTCCCATCTTGGTCGGCCCGGGGGAAAAGCAGATAATGGGTTAAGCCTGGCCATTGTTGGCCAGCGCCTATCGCAAATATTGAGACATCCGGTGGCGGTTACCAAGGACTGTATTGGTCCTGAAGTGGAGATGGCGGTAGCCATCCTAGATGACGGTGATGTTTTACTACTGGAAAATCTTCGCTTTCATGCCGAGGAAGAAAAAGGCGGCACCGCCTTTGCTCAAGCCCTGGCTAGGCTGGCTGAGGTGTATGTTAATGACGCCTTCGGCACCTGTCATCGGACCCATGCTTCAATAGTCGATATTACTAATTACCTACCGGCGGTAGCTGGTTTGCTACTTGAAAAAGAACTTAACGCCCTAGGCAGCATTCTGGAGGCTCCGACCCATCCCTTTGGTGTGCTTCTCGGTGGCGCTAAGGTGAGCGATAAGGTCGGCATGTTAGATAATATTATGTCTAAAGTGGACCGTATCTTAATTGGTGGTGGTATGGCAGCCACCTTCTTAAAGGCTAAATCCTATGAGGTGGGACTGTCGCTAATTGATGATAGTCTGGATACCGCTGCTAGCTTAATAGAAAAGGCAGTAAGTAATGGGGTAGAGCTTGTGCTTCCCGATGATGTAGTCGTTACCAATGAAATTAGCTCTCAGGCTCAGGTTCAGAGCGTAGCCATAAGAGACATCCCTCCAGATAAGAGGATTGTTGATATTGGGACTCTAACCATTAGCCGATTTACCAAAGAACTGGAGAAGTGCCAAACTGTTTTCTGGAATGGGCCGATGGGCATCTATGAAATAGCCCGCTTTGCCGAAGGAACCAGAGCTATGGCCAGGATTATAGCCGGCCTTAATGCCATTACTGTTGTTGGTGGTGGCTCCACTGCTGAAATAGTGACCGAGATGAAACTGGCTGACAAGATGACCTTTGTCTCTACCGGCGGCGGTGCCTCACTCAAATTCCTAAGCGGCAACCCATTACCTGGGGTTGAGGCGCTACTGGATAAAAAGTCATAAAGGCAAAATCTGATAAATAACTGGCTTGGATGGGGGAATATGATTAGTCTGGATTTAATCAAGGAGATTGCCAAGGCTTCAGCTACTAAAATTGTGCTACTGGTCATTGATGGACTGGGTGGGCTGCCCAACCCAGAAACAGGCAAGACCGAGCTTGAAACTGCCTATACCCCTAATCTTGACGCACTAGCCGCTAAGAGTATCTGTGGCCTTGCTGACCCTGTGGGTCCGGGGATAACCCCAGGCAGTGCGCCAGGACACCTGGCCTTGTTTGGTTATGAGCCCACCAGCTTTAATATTGGTCGCGGTGTGCTGGAAGCACTGGGCATAGATTTTGACCTGGAGCCTGAAGATATAGCCGCCCGTGGCAACTTCTGCACTGTGGACAAAGCTGGACTGGTTACCGACCGCCGGGCAGGTCGCATCTCGACCGAACAGAACATCAAGCTCTGCCAGCTGCTTAATGGGCTGGCAATTGATGAGATTAAGATTATTGTCCGCCCGCTTAAAGAACACCGCTTAGTAGTTATCTTCCGTGGAGAGGGGCTTAGCGCTGATATAGACGATTCCGACCCTCAGCGGGTAGGGGTGGCGCCCAAGGCTATTACCGCTCTTGCCCCAGAAGCCAGCCGAATGGCCAGCATCGCCAGCCAATTTATAGCCCAGGTAGAAACGATTCTGGCTGAGCACCATCCGGCCAACATGGTTCTCCTGCGTGGCTTCTCCAGGCACCCCTGGTTTCCCACCATGGGTGAGATTTATAAATTAAAGCCAGCAGCTATCGCCAGTTACCCGATGTATCGTGGGCTGGCAAAGGTGATTGGTATGGAGATTTTAAAGACCGGGACCACCATAGAGGATGAGTTTCAAACGCTAAGGCAGAATTATGCAAGCCATGACTTTTTCTTCGTACACATAAAAGGGACTGATACCGCCGGTGAAGACGGCAACTTTGACACAAAGGTAGCCTTATTGGAAGAGGTTGATAAGGCTCTACCCAGCGTAACCGCCCTTAAACCTGATGTCATTGTGGTTACCGGGGACCACTCAACACCAGCCTTGCTTAAAACACATAGCTGGCACCCGCTACCGGTTCTTTTATATTCTAAGTGGTGCCGCCATGATAGGGTAAATGAGTTTTCTGAGTCAGCTTGTATCTCCGGTGGGCTAGGTCGGTTCCCGGCAACTGGGCTCATGCCTCTGGCAATGGCTAACGCCTTAAAGCTCAATAAATTTGGCGCATAAGGAGTCCTAGAATGCGAGTGCCACTAATTGCTGGTAACTGGAAGATGAACACCACGGTAAGTGAAGCCATAGCCCTGGTCGGTGAAATGCGTTCAGGGCTTGATAAGCTAGATAGGGTTGAAAAGGTGGTTTGTCCCCCTTTTATCTCTCTAGCCGCAGTCGGAGAGGCAATTAAAGGCAGCTCAATAAGACTGGGAGCTCAGAACATGTATTTTGAAAGTAGGGGCACCTATACCGGAGAGATTTCACCGCTCATGCTGGTAGAGTTATGCCAGTTTGTCATCATCGGCCATTCTGAGCGCCGGCAATATTTCAATGAGA
>DAOWHE010000075.1 GCA_030641585.1 Dehalococcoidales bacterium
ATGGCAGAATTAACCGCTATGGTTTTATTGAGACACCGTACCGCAAAGTTATTAGCGAAATAGATAACTCTCATGACAAACTGCTGGGTAGGATAGTCGGGGAAACAGTGCTTGACGATAAGGGTAAAACCGTAGCCAAGGCTGGGGCTAAAATTACACCCAAGCTTGCCACCAAACTGGCCAACCTTGCCCCCAGAACGATAAAGGTGGCGCCCTTTGTCTCTGATGAAATTATTTACCTGGCGGCCGATAGAGAGGATAAGTATGTCATTGCTCAAGCCAATGCCCAGCTTGATGAAAATGGCCAGTTTGTAGATGAAAAGGTTGAAGCCAGACTGAGTGACCACTACCTGCATGCGGCACCGGCTAAGATTGACTTTATGGATGTATCACCCAAGCAGATATTCAGTGTTGCCGCATCACTGATACCATTTCTTGAGCACAATGACGCTAATCGTGCCCTGATGGGAGCTAATATGCAGCGACAGGCAGTACCCTTGCTTTGCCCTGAGGCCCCTTTGGTAGCTACCGGTATGGAAATAGAAGCTGCCAAGTACAGCGGGCATGTACTGTTTGCCCACAATGCCGGGATAGTAACTTCGGTTACCAGCTCGCAGATTATGGTTACCAGGGATGATGGCGAAGAAGACACCTACTCATTAAAGAAATTTACCCGCACCAATCAGGGGACCTGTATCAACCAGCGCTTGGTAGTAAGCAAGGGGCAGCGTGTTGAGCCGGGACAGGTTTTGGCTGATAGCTCAGCTACAGAGCATGGAGAGTTGGCGCTAGGACAGAATGTGCTGTGTGCCTTTATGAGCTGGGGGGGCTACAACTTTGAGGATGCCATTATTCTAAGCAGTCGCTTGGTTGAGGAGGATAAATTTACCTCAATTCACATTTCCAAGCATGAGGTTGAAGCTCGGAGTATCAAGTTAGGACCTGAAGAAATCACCAGAGATATACCTAATGTGGGGGAGGAGAGCCTGCGCGAGCTTGATGAAGACGGTATCATTCGGATTGGTGCCGAGGTGGGTCCAGGCGATATCCTGGTCGGTAAAATCACCCCCAAGGGGGAGACTGAGTTATCGGCTGAGGAAAAGCTCTTGCGGGCTATCTTTGGTGAGAAAGCCCGTGAGGTGAAAGACACCTCTCTACGAATGCCTCATGGTGAATGGGGTAAGGTGATAAATGTTAGTGTTTTCTCCCGCGAGGATGGTGATGAGCTGCCGGTCAGGGTTAATAAGTGGGTACAGGTCTGGGTGGCTCAGAAACGGAGGATTTCCGTAGGCGACAAGTTAGCCGGGCGACATGGTAACAAGGGGGTTATTTCCATTATTGCTCCGGCTGAGGATATGCCCTTCCTTCCCGATGGTACGCCGATAGATATTATCCTTAATCCTATAGGCGTACCATCACGGATGAACATTGGTCAGGTTCTGGAAACCCACCTCGGCTGGGCTGCCGAAATGTTGGGTTTCAAGGTGCTTACCCCTGTCTTTGACGGTGCTGATGATGTGGCTATTGAAGATGCCCTAGCTAGAAGATGGCTGGTACAAAAAGCCGGGGCGGTTAGCTTTGACCCTGACAATAATAACCCATTTGTGCAGCTGGAGATGGCTAAGGTGTGGGTGGATAGTCAGGGCTATGATGGGAACAGGGTGTTTCGTGATGACTGCCGGGGAGAGGCAAGGGAGGCTTGCCTGCGTCTGTGGCTTGAGGAGCATGGTATAGCCAGTCGGGACCTTGATCTTGAGGAACTGGAACAGATAGTGAAAAAAGTGACTATTGAAAGAAATCTGCCATCACCTATCAGCGGCAAGGTTATACTCCATGATGGCACTACAGGTGAGACATTTGACCGGCCGGTGACAGTGGGTTACATATACATGATGAAGCTCATTCACTTGGTTGAGGATAAGGTTCATGCCCGTGCTACCGGCCCATACTCTTTAATTTCCCAACAACCTCTAGGCGGTAAGGCTCAGTTTGGCGGTCAGCGCTTTGGTGAAATGGAGGTATGGTCACTTGAGGCCTACGGAGCGGCCCATAATCTTCAGGAAGCGCTGACTATTAAGTCGGATGATGTCACCGGGCGAGCTAAAACCTATGAGGCTATTGTGAAGGGTGAGGATATTGTGGCACCCGGTGTGCCAGAATCCTTCAAGGTTCTGGTTAAGGAGTTGCAGAGCTTGGGGCTGGCTATTGAAGTGATTAATGAGGAGGAAAGGATGGTTCACGCTGAGAATATCAAAGAAGCTACTGAATCAGAAACAGAGCCCGAAGCTACCCAGGACTCGTCTTACACAGCCATAGAGGCAACTAGTGGAGAGGTAGAGGTAGAAAATGCTTGAAGTTAACGATTTTGATGCTGTTCGTATCTCTTTGGCTTCGCCGGAGCAGATTCTTAGCTGGTCATATGGCGAAGTAACCAAGCCAGAGACTATCAATTACCGCACCCTGAAGCCGGAAAGGGATGGGCTCTTCTGTGAGCGGATCTTTGGTCCGACCAAGGACTTCGAGTGTGCTTGTGGTAAGTATAAGAGGATGCGTTATAAAGGAATTATTTGCGATAAGTGTGGTGTTGAGATAGCTCGGTCAAAAGTGCGCCGGGAGCGAATGGGAAACATTGAACTGGCAGCCCCGGTGGGTCATATCTGGTTTGCCCGGGGAATACCTAGCCGGATAGGACTACTGCTTGACCTGTCGGCTAGGAGTCTGGAGCGTGTTCTATACTTCTCACATTATATCATCACCTCTGTCGACGAGGAAGCACGCTGGGAGACGCTTAAGCAACTTGAAGAGAGTATTCCGCGGGAAGTGACTGAGCGTAAGAGTGTCCTGGAAGCTAAGATCGCAGAGATGGAGCAGCAGCAAGCGACAGTTGAGGAAATAAACCAACTGCGACGCGATTTTGAGAGTGAAAAATCCCAGATTGAGGAAGAGCTTCCAGCCAGTGTAGAACAGCTGAAAGGCCTCAAGGTAGGTGCTTTACTCACTGAGAATCAATATCGTGAGCTGAAGGGTAAGTATGACCATATTTTTGAGGCTGGGATGGGGGCTGAAGCTATTCTCAAGCTGCTTAAGGATATTGACCTCGATGAGATGCGCAGTCGGTTAATTGGGGAAACCCACTCTACCTCTGGTCAACGCCGCAAGAAGGCGTCAAAGCAATTGCAGCTGGTAGAGGCATTTCGCCGCAGTGGTAACAAGCCGGAGTGGACGATTCTAACCGTGTTACCTGTCTTACCCCCTGATCTTAGACCTATGGTTCAGCTTGATGGGGGCCGGTTTGCCACCAGTGACCTCAATGACCTGTATCGGCGAGTCATTAACCGCAATAACCGCTTACGCCATTTAATTGAGATAGGAGCACCGGAGATTATTATCCGCAATGAGAAAAGGATGCTCCAAGAAGCGGTCGATTCTCTTATTGATAATGGCCGAAGGGGGAGGGCTGTCTCTATCAGTGGTAACCATATAGCGAAGTCGCTGTCGGACATGCTACGGGGTAAGCAGGGCCGCTTCCGCCAGAATCTACTGGGTAAGCGAGTTGACTATAGTGGGCGCTCGGTCATTGTTGTCGGCCCGGAACTCAAGCTTCATCAATGTGGCTTACCCAGACGGATGGCTCTGGAAGTGTTCAAGCCCTTCGTTATGCACCGACTGGTGGTGGAGGGGCTAGCCCACAACATTAAGAGTGCCCGCCGCCTGGTGGAGAGAGCTAAGCCGGAGGTTTATGACATCCTTGAGGAGGTTGTCAAGGAGCGACCGGTGTTACTCAACCGAGCACCAACCCTGCACCGGCTTAGTATTCAAGCTTTTGAGCCGGTACTGATTGATGGTAGTGCTATACAGTTGCATCCCCTAGTATGTTCCGCCTTTAATGCTGACTTTGATGGTGACCAGATGGCGGTTCACATTCCCTTATCTCGGGCGGCGGTCAGAGAAGCTAGAGAAATGATGCTCAGCATCCACAATATGCTGCTGCCGAGCTGTGGTGAGCCGGTAGTGACACCGACTCTGGATATGGTTTTCGGGTGCTACTATTTGACTACTATCAGGCCCGGAGGTAGGGGGGAAGGCAAAGTCTTTGGCAGTTTTGAAGAAGCAAAGCTCAGCTATGAACTCAGTGCTGTTGACTTAAGGGCTGAAATTGAAGTCAGGCAACGAGATGGGCAAAGAATGAAAACTAGTGTTGGGCGTATCATCTTTAACGATGTTTTGCCTAAAGATGTCGGCTTCTATAACAAAGCAATTGATAAGTCAAGCTTAAAGCAAATAATAACCGATTGCTATAAACTACTAGATAATAATGAGGATATGGCAGTGGTACTAGATGCCTTAAAACAGCTGGGTTTCCATTATGCCACTAAATCAGGACTTACAATTGCTATGAGTGATGTTGAGGTCCCCTCAGAAAAGCAGAAGTTACTGGAAGAAGCTGAGGAAAGGACAGCCATTATTGAAAGCCAGTTTCACCGTGGTTTAATCACTGAGGATGAGAGGTACAACGGCGTCATAGAGGTATGGACGGAAACTACCGATCGGATTAGCAGCGCCATCTCTAAATCCCTTGATAGATACGGCAGTATCTACATGATGGCAACATCAGGGGCCAAGGGGAATATTTCCCAGATTAGGCAGATGGCCGGTATGCGGGGTTTGATGATTAACCCGGCAGGTAGAATAATTGACTTTCCCATCAAGTCAAGCTTCCGTGAAGGACTCAGCACTCTGGAATACTTTATCTCTACCCATGGCGCCCGCAAAGGGTTAGCTGATACAGCACTTCGGACATCAGGTAGCGGTTACCTCACCAGACGCCTCGTTGATGTTACCCAGGATGTTATTATTCTTGGAGAGGACTGTGGCACTACCGAGGGGATATGGATTTCTGAGCCCCAGGAAAAGGGGCTGCTACCATCGTTCACTGACCGAATAACTGGCCGGATGGTAGCCAGTGAACTGGTTGATCCCGGCACTGGAGAAACCATAATTTCCCGCAATGGAGAGATTGACGAGCGGAAGGCAGCTGAAATTATTGCCGCCGGCATAACCAGGGTTCATATCAGGTCTCCACTTAGCTGTCAGTCCAAGCAGGGCATCTGCCAACAGTGCTACGGCCGAGACATTGCCCGTGGCCATCTGGTTGACCTCAACACAGCGGTAGGTGTAATTGCCGCCCAGAGCATCGGTGAGCCGGGCACTCAGCTAACGCTACGCACTTTCCATACCGGTGGTGTGGTTGGGCTTGATATCACCAGCGGCTTGCCCAGAGTAGAAGAACTTTTTGAGGCAAGACCGCCCAAGGCTCAGTCAGTAATATCAGAAATAGACGGCGTGGCTGAAGTAGTAGATAACGATGAAGGGAGGCGGATTAGGATTGCCAGTAGTGATGTCTTCCATGACGAATATCCGCTGCCGCCTGGCTGGCAGATGATGGTGGATAGTGGACAGTGGGTAAATATCGGCACTATGCTGGCCAGTCCAGCCCCGGAGAAGAAGAAAAAGAAGAAGAAGACGGAGGCTTCGTCAGTAGCCCTTACCGAAAGCCAGCCTATTCTGGCTCGTGTCGCCGGTGAAGTAATCATTTCTGATGGGCAATTGTCTATCAAGTATGAGGAGATGGAGGAGCGGGAGTATTCTATTCCGGCGACCACCCATATCCGCATTCAAACGGGAGATGTGGTAAAGGCAGGGCAGCAACTTACCGATGGCTTGGTGAACCCGCAGGATACTCTGAGTATTTTGGGTAGTGAGGCAGTCCAGCGATACTTGGTAGAGGAAGTGCAGAAGGTATATTGCTCCCAAGGAGTACACATAAATGACAAGCATATTGAGGTTATCGTTCGTCGGATGCTGGCTAAGGTGCGCATTGATTCTTCAGGTGATACCGACCTGGTGCCCGGAGAGCTGGTAGACAAGTCCCGTTATGAGGAAATTAATGCCAAGGTGCTGGCTGAAGGGGGTGAGCCAGCCACTGCCCACACTGTCCTCCTGGGTATAACCAGAGCGTCATTAAGCACTAGTAGCTGGCTGTCGGCAGCTTCCTTCCAAGAGACTACTAGAGTGCTTACTGATGCCGCAGTTTATGGCAAGATAGATAGGCTAACCGGGCTTAAGGAAAATGTAATTATTGGCAAGCTAATTCCAGCCCGGTGCCCGGCTTGTAAGGAGGTGATAGAGGAGACATTAGAGGAAAAGGTGGCTGAGTTGGTTTCAGAGGAGACATCAGAGGAAAAAGTGGCTGAGTTGGTTTCAGAGGAGACATCAGAGGAAAAAGTGGCTGAGTTGGTCTCGGAGGAGATACCAGAGGAAAAGGTACCCGAGCTGGTCTCGGAGGCGACACCAGAGGAAAA
>DAOWHE010000045.1 GCA_030641585.1 Dehalococcoidales bacterium
CGGAGGGAATTGGAGACCACGGTCACCGAGCTCGCTGCCATAGCGAAGGCTGCCAGCATGGGGTTAAGGAAGCCATAATCACCCAGGAAAAACTGTAATCCTAGTGGCACCCCGCTCTGACCGAAGACAAAATACAGTATCCCGGCAGCCACCGGTATCAAGGAAACATTATAGGCAAAGGCCCAGAACAGGTTCTGCTTGATAGTCCTCAAGGTTCGCTTGCTGAGAGATATAGCAGTGACCACCCCCCTCAGGTCACCACTGATAAGGGTAATATCGGCTGCCTCCATAGCCACATCGGTCCCGGTGCCAATGGCAATGCCGACATCGGCCTGAGCCAGAGCAGGGGCATCGTTTATGCCATCTCCCACCATTGCTACCACTTTCCCCTCACCTTGAAGCTTCTTTACCTCCTGAGCCTTATGTTCCGGGAGCACTTCAGACAGCACCCGGTCAATGTCCACCTGCCGGGCAATTGCCTCCGCGGTACGCCGGTTATCCCCGGTGAGCATGACTACTTCAAGCCCGAGACGATGCAGCTCCTTCACCGCCTCTTTTGAGTTTGGCTTTAGGGTATCAGCCACAGCGATTATGCCGACGGCTCGACCATCAACGCCGACAAACATAGGGGTTTTCCCCTCACCCGAAAGCTGGGCAGCCTTTTCCTCCAGCCCATCCAAGGGGAGTCCCTGTTCTTTCATCAGCTTCAGGTTGCCCAGAAGCACCTTCTGCTCATTTATCCTGGCCCTAATACCATGACCGGGGATGGCGTTGAACTCGGTGGCATCAACCAGAGACAGGTTTTTCTCTTTGGCCGCATTGACGATAGACTCACCAAGGGGATGTTCCGAGCCACGCTCGGCCGAGGCGGCTATCATAAGCAGCTCCTCTTCTCTAAAGCCAGGGGTGGTTACTACATCGGTTACCACTGGCTGCCCTTGAGTGAGGGTACCAGTCTTATCAAGAATAATTGCGCTTATCTTATGGGCGGTCTCCAAGGCTTCGCCACTCCGAATAAGGACCCCGTTCTCAGCCCCTTTTCCCATGCCCACCATGATGGCGGTAGGCGTCGCCAGACCGAGGGCACAGGGACAGGCGATGATCAAAACAGCAACGAAATTGAGCAGGGCAAAGGTGAGTGCTGGAACTGGTCCCCAGAGGTACCACACTATAAAGGTAATAGCGGCGACAGCGATAACGGCCGGTACAAAGTATGCTGAGATAATATCAGCCAGCCTCTGGATAGGAGCCTTGCTTCCCTGGGCTTCTTCTACCAGCTTGATAATCTGAGCCAGGGTGGTGTCTTTGCCCACCTTGACAGCTTCAAAGCGAAAGCTACCGGTCTTGTTGATGGTGGCACCAATCACCTCGTCACCAGCCACCTTCTCTACCGGTATGCTTTCACCGGTAACCATGGACTCATCAATACTGGAATAGCCCTCTTTGATGATGCCGTCCACCGGCACCTTCTCCCCCGGTCGCACCAGTACAAGGTCGCCGACCTGGACACTATCAACAGGAATCTCCTTCTCTTCGCCATTGCGGATAACCGTAGCCATCTTCGGCTTAAGTCCGATTAGCTTCTTTATCGCCTCTGAGGTCTGACCCTTGGCTCTAGCCTCCAGGAAACGCCCCAGCAGGATAAGGGCAATTATAATAGCCGCCGTATCAAAGTAGACACTGGCCTGGCGGGCACCGGCAGTAAAGAAGCCGGGAAACAGAATAGCGACCACGCTATAGAAGTAGGCCGCCGATGTACCTACGGCAATAAGGGTGTTCATGTTGGCTCTCTTGTGCTTTAAGCCCCCCCACATACCTCGATAGAACTGCCAGCCCGCCCAGAATTGAACCGGCGTTGCCAGCGCCCAGAGAAGATAGTGATTACTAAAAATTGAAGGCAGCCACGACCACCCTCCGGAGAACTCAGAAACGGCGATAAGGAGCATATAAACACCAATAATACCGGAAAAGAGCAGCTTGGTCTTCAGGGTGCGAATCTCCCTGCGAGTAGCTGCCATTACCACATCGGGCTCGCCGGTGTCCTCAGGGCTAAGGTCAGCCCGGATGCTATATCCGGCTCCTTCTACTGCCCGCCTGAAGTCGGCCATACTTGCCTCGCCCTTCAGGTACTGGACGGTAGCCTTCTCACTGGCTAAGTTGACATTGGCTGAGATTACCCCCGGCACCTTGACCAGGGCATTCTCAATGTTGGCCACACACGAGGCACAGGTCATGCCACCCACACTGAAGGTTATTTTCTCCACCGCCACACCGTAGCCCGCATCCGAGACGGTATCTATCAATGTCTTGATATCCACTTTGCTTGGGTCGTATTCAATAGACGCCTTCTCGCTGGCCAGGTTGACATTGACCTGGGACACTCCCGGCAGCTTAGAAAGCGCTTTCTCAATAGCAGCCGCGCAAGAAGCACAGGTCATGCCGGTGACCGGAATAGTAACCTTCCCAGATTTCTTGTGCTTGGGCGCTTCTGCCATTCCCTTCTTCTCCTACACTGCTGGCCTATTTTAATCAGAAAAACACCACTGCTATTACCGCACAGTACTCTCTCTGTCAAGCCAAAGGCAAAAATCGTTTGTCAGGACAATTTGGCTTATAAGTCCCAGAAGCTGCCTAGCTCTTTGAAATCAATCATGCCGCTCATGGCTTTATTGGTCACATTTATGCCGGCCTCAACCGCCGCCGCCACCGGGTTTAGCCCACCAATAAGCACCAGCCCGATTTTATTAAGCCCGACCGGCATCTCACACAACGGCTTACCGGCTTCCCCCATCATGACCAAACCATCAATACCAGCCTCTTTTAGCTTGCCAATCACCGCCTCGGCTACAGGCAGGCATATAGCTGGAATCTCACGAAAGTTAGCCAGTACCTTGCCATCACCATATTTTGCCACCTCGGTGACACTGGTCATCCGGCTGGCGATAAATATCTCCGAGGGGTCCAGAGAGGAGCCGGTGTAGTCTATAAGCTCGGTAAACCGCCACGGCTTATGATTTCGGATTTGTAGGGTGCCACCAAACCGGGAGTCCATCGGGATGCCCGCCTTGAACAGCGTCCCGTTAATGACGATGCTACACACGGTAGCCAGGCCTATACTCCCTTCCGGCACCAGCATACCACCCAACCTCTCCCCCCCTGAAGCTACCGACACCAGCTCACTAACCCCTAGCTCAGCCCTGAAGGCGTCTCTCATTGCCCTCAGAGCCGACCTAAACTTCTCCTTGGGAAACAATGAGATATTGATGGGGATCTTGCCGACGCGCTTAGTCGGGTCGAATGAGGTCTGGTAGGCGAGGAACTCTATCTTATCAATGACAAAGCCTACCTTGTCGGCAACCATGGCATTCTCCAGCTCCTCAAACCCCAGCTGGGTGATAGCCCGGCCATCTCGCTGGCTTATCTTACGGGTGAGACCTCGTTCATCCAGCAGCCTCAGGTGATACCTCACCGCTCTTTCTGAGAGTGCAATCCCATAGTCATCCTTAAGCTGGCGAGCGATAACTTTGCTCCCGACCGCTCTCTGAGAGTTACCCAGAATCCGCAGAATGGCTATCTTTTCTCTCGCTACCTCACGACTCTCTTGCCCTACCACTCCCTTACTCCTCAACCATAATATAAATTAATCGGCAACTATTTGCCATATTATAATTATCCACTTACTTTCATGTCAACCATAATATTTTCTAAACTGCAAGACCCCTCCTTATCCTTTTAACGGCAAGACACCTGTTGCCCCGCAGTCAGATATGATGCTAAAATCAGGTCAGCGGAGAACAGCTTGGTATTAAGCGATAAAAACAACAAAAATAGACCTCTGATAATGAACGAAGTACACCTGCGCCACCTCACCACAGATGAAGCACATCTCAAGCTGGATAAATACCTAAACGATGCTTTCATGGCTGGCCTAGGCCTGGTCAGGGTAATACACGGTAAGGGGACAGGAACCCTGCGCCAGGCTACCCGGGAGCAGCTAGCAAGACACTCGCTGGTCAAGTCACACCGACCTGGTGGATACGGAGAGGGAGGAGCTGGTGTTACCATAGTTGAGCTAGTCCACAGGTAACCGCAGACTCATTGAAGAGCAAGAGTTTTTCGGCTATAATAGCTATATCCTATGCTATGGTGAGTGTAGCCTAGCGGTCTAAGGCACCAGGTTGTGGCCCTGGAGATCGAGGGTTCAAATCCCTCCACTCACCCCAAGTCACCTGGTTAACTTACCACTCAATACCAATGGGGCATGGTCAAAGATTGACGGTTTTAGCCGTTCAACAAGCAGTTAATTTAAGCGCCTATAGCTCAGCGGACAGAGCATCGGTCTTCGGAACCGAGGGTCGTGGGTTCGAATCCCTCTAGGCGCGCCAGCCTGTAAAAACCAGTCTGGCTATATTGACACTGCGCATTACAACATATATCATTGAAAAAACTTAAAAGGAGGTAACCATGAAACTTTTAGGCAAGCTCTTGATCGTACTGACTGTCATCGCCCTTGTCCTGGTTCCGGTAGCGGGTTGTGGTGGTGGAAGTGGCATGATTCTTACAGGTAGCGGCCCTCCGGCTACGGACCTAGGTGGCGATGGCGACCTTTATCTGGACAGAACTGACGGTGGCGTCTGGGAGAATGTGGCCGGCACATGGTCACGGCTTGGTAGTTTAATGCAATTACAGGGACCAGCCGGGTCAATGGGGCCAATTGGACCAATTGGACCAAGGGGACCAGCGGGACCAGCGGGGCTGGATGGATTTGATGGATTTGATGGATTGGATGGAGCTCCGGGACCTGAGGGGCCACAGGGACCTGAGGGACCAACGGGGCCACAGGGGCCTGCGGGAGACCCTGGGGGACCTGAGGGACCAGCGGGGCCTGAAGGGCCTGAGGGACCAGAAGGGCCTGAGGGACCAGAAGGGCCTGAGGGGCCAGAGGGACCTGAGGGACCTGCGGGACCAACGGGACCAGAGGGACCAGAGGGACCAACGGGACCAATAAATCCAGGCTGCACTTGCGGACTGTTTTAACGGATAACTGGCAGGCTCAGAATAGCCCATAATGGCTTAACTTAAAGAGAAAGTTACCGCCCCGGGGAGCATGTCTTTTTCTCCCCGGGGCGGTGGTGTCTTTATAACCGAGAAAGAGCCTTACGGCTTCAGGGCGCTGATAATATCCTTATCAAGACCGGGGAACTGAGCCAGCCACTCAAGCCTTTCCTGCATCAGGGCTTCCGAGAGTTCCCGTATCTGCTCCCTGGAGTAGAAGTTACCGAGGTCAAACCTCTCAAGCTCAACGCCGGGGATTTTAACCGGCACCTCATAGCCCCAGAACTCATCCCTGTGCCAGGTAATTTTATCCCGGGCGAGCATCTCCAGAATCTTTACCGAATCAAGCACAGTTATCTTCTGCCCCCTATCCGTGCCACCAACCTTGCCCGTGTTTAAGATAAAGCACTGGATGTCAGGGTTATGGCGCAGGATACGGAGAAAGGTATTGCCTTCCTCTTCATGCGAGCCAACAATAAAAGGATTGGTGCCGACAACTCTTAAGGACTTACCGGCCTGGGTGGGGTCACCAGCCGAGGTCTCCACCGACTCACCCAGCATAAAGGCAACCGCTGCCCATCCTGGGCTGAGCCTGACTACCGGCGGCATAATGTCATAGCGGCGGGTGATAAATACCACATAGTCAACCTTTGCTAGGTCAATCTCATCGTCAGTAAAGGCGATATCCCGCCTTTTTACCATACCGCGACCGTTTGAGGTCAGTGTAGCATTAAAGAAATCCACCCTGCCTGTTTGCGGGTCCACCCAGACATTTTCCAGTATCGCCCGCGGGCTTATCGCCGCCGCATATAGGAGTGGCTGCGCGCTGGGCTCCAGCCCTTCTGTTTTGAGATAGTAGGACTCCTCGGTGCCGACAGCGCTACCGTCAGAGCGCAGTATTACCACATCATCCTGGCGAATGACCACCCTCTCCGGATAGCGCAGCCAGTGAGAGTGACAAGACAGCGAAGTCTTGCCGGTGCCACTTAGGCCAAAGAGGACAAAGCCAAAATCCCTTAGCTTGCCGTTACGCTTGACCCTCAATATCTTGCTGGCAGCGTGAAGCCCAAGGTTACCTTCTTTCTTGGCCCAGTACATCACCTGGCGCAGCATCGCCTTCTTATTTTCACCCTTGTAGTCAGTGCCCAGAATCAGTGTCATCCCCGACTCAGGAAAGACAAGCACTTTCTTCTCCGGCCACTCCGGGACAGTAACAACGGTGAAATCAGGCTCACTCCCCTCCGGGGGAAACAGGGTATTACCCCACATGAGGGGCAGCCGGGGATAATCAGCGGTAACATAGAGACGGCAGTTTTTCTTAAAGCCCGAGTTTTTGCACATCACCCGGTCAAGCATGAGCATCTCTTTATCTTTTAGATAATCCATAACTTCGTGGATAATTTGCTCATCAGCCGGGGCAAGCTCGTCCAGCACCACCTCGGTAAACTTGGCAATGCGGTTGCGCATCTTGGTAACCACGGAAAGGTTGCCAAACTCGGTGATAATGCCACCCCGCTCCAGCGCCCACGCCCTGAGTTCCTCTTCAGAGGGGTTATCAATTATCCTCTTGGGCTTAAATTCCTTGGCAAAAATATGGTGCATAACATCTCCGACAGAATAAACACTCTTTCATGATTATATTACTCCATTTAGCTACCGGATGCCAATATGTGATTCTAATCTACCTCACCCCCTTAATCCCCCTCTCCTTTGAAGGAGAGGGGGAAGATACAAAAGAGGAGCTTCATTCCTCTTAAACTCCCTGTAAGATATTCGAGGGCTTCATCCCTCTTAAACTCCCTATCAGGCTAAGATAGCTTCTCCAGGTTTTGCCTGCTAAATGTGTTACACTTAAAATTACGAGGTGAGGTGATGATTCGCAGATGCCAGTCAGATGATATGGACCAGCTCTATTTTATCATCAACGAGGCCGCCAAAGCCTATGAGGGCAAAATACCGGCTGACTGCTATCACCAGCCTTATATGAGCCTTGGGGAACTCAGGCGAGAATTTGGGCGCATTACCTTCTATGGCTGGGAAGAAGACGGCGAGCTGGTGGGCATAATGGGCTTTGAGCCAGTTAAAGATGTAACCCTCATCCGCCACACCTATGTCTTACCCCGGTGGCAGAAAAAGGGCATAGCCAGCAAACTCTTGACTTACCTTAAGGAGATGGTTACTACCCCCCGTCTTTTAGTTGGCACCTGGGTTGAGGCTAAGTGGGCAATAAGCTTTTATGAAAAGCACGGTTTTAAGCTCCTGTCCGATAAAGATGAGCTACTAAAGAGCTACTGGGACATCCCCGGGCGCCAGATAGAGACCTCGGTGGTTCTGGGGGTGGAGGTGGGAAAAGCCGAAAAACGAGCGGATAAGTAAATGCAAGCTTAGGGCTCAAATCTAAGAAACCCATTTAAAAGCCCATCACGAGCTTCAGGCCAATATTTAGGATGCTTCGGTTCAATAGCACCACCTACCCGTTCAAACGCGAAAACTCCTGATTCAACACCGTGAAGAGCAATCATCTTACTTTTTGCTATAGCTTGCAACTTTTCTCTTTCAATTGGCACTTTTGGGTTTAGATGATGGTAATCATCCCGTCCTTTCCAAATGTCTCCTAACAATTCGCTACAGTCAGGTTTGATTTTCCTTCTACGAAGTGTATCAATATTCTTCTCGAAAACTTTATCGGCCTTGAACCCACTTTTTGTACATAATAACCGAACTATCGCTTCGGCTACCGCCTGGCAAAGGGCTATACAGGCGAAGAAATAGCCATCACGGTAGAGACGTACGCACTCGGCGGAAATTGAAGCAAAATGCTCATTGGGTGTTACTTTAATGAAATCTAGTTCCAGATAACGTGTTACTCGCTCGCTTATTGTGCTAAGGCATTCTCCCTTTAGCGTATTTTCTAGCTCGTGATGTCTAATCGCTTTGCGTATTTCTTCCTCATCCATCTTATCCATAATATTAACCTCCTCATCCGTCTTCAACCACTCCCCCACACCCCATCCCCCCTAAGTTCCTTGAGCTTTACCGGCAGGAGCTTATTGGTTAAGTCCTCATTACTTTTAGTATAGACCTTTAGGTAGTTGTCGGTGTGACCA
>DAOWHE010000063.1 GCA_030641585.1 Dehalococcoidales bacterium
CCTTCAACTTCAGTATAGCTGTCAGCGGCCAGGGAACCACCAATCCCAGTCCCGGTATCCACACCTATGATGAGGGTACGCCGGTGACTATCACTGCGTTGCCTGCCCCTACCTGGGAGTTTGACCATTGGGAAGGAGATGCCTCAGGTAGCTCACTCACTACAACCATCACTTTGAACGGCGATAAGAGCGTCACTGCCTACTTTAAGCCAGTAAGCGACGTTCAGATAACCTATATCTTCTACGACGGCCTAGTTCCTCGTGTAGAGTCCGATGAGTATGTAGAAATCACAAACCTTGGAGATAAGCCGCAAGACTTAGCTGGCTGGGTGCTAAAGGATATATCTGAGGGATACCCCTCGTTTACCTTCCCGTCTTACATCCTAGCTCCAGGTGCAAGTATTCGAGTTTATACAAACGAAATTCATCCTGAGTGGGGAGGCTTCAGTTTCGATTACGGTAGGGCTATCTGGGATAATAAAGACCCGGATACAGCTGTACTATATTATGCCCCAGAGCAAGAAGCATCAAGGAAAAGTTACTAGGATAATCGGGGCTAGGCCGCATGGGAAGTCAGAAATCGAAGAAAGGCAATGAAGAAGGACTAGTGGTTTGTAGCTTCCAATAGGGCTTCTTGGCATTCCTGTCTATAATCCTTGTTATTCCGTTCTTTGTTTTACTAATATTAAATTGGACACACTATGGCCAAATTGCAGCTATTATCGGCATCACAGGTTGGTCCATAAAAAGCGTGTGGAAGAAGCTCGAACAAAATTTGACAACAGCTTTTTATCTTAAAAGGATAAAAGAAATTGGATTAGATAAACCCCAGGACTGACAGAGTTCCAACAGTACCGCCTGGTGTTAAACAGTTTGTCGGCAGAATGTCGGCAGAAGGGGAGGGGGTTGAGCGTAGGCCGTACAGGTCTCGAACCTGTGACACCCTGATTAAAAGTCAGGTGCTCTGCCAACTGAGCTAACGGCCCATGTTACACCAGTTTAGCAAATATCGGGTCTCTGTGCAATCAGTATGATAAGCTGAAGGTATCATTTTAATAGAGCTGCTTGGCGGTGGAACTAGAGGTGGGGTTGGATGTGCTATAATTTGTCTAGCGGGCACGCTTTATAGGCGTCACGCTATATTAAAAAAGAGACTGGCAGTAGTATAGAATGCTTATAATTGCTTTGCCCTTTTGGGGTTGTTGGGCCTGTGGAAGAAAATGATAAGTCCCCGGGGAGTTGAGATTGACTGCTACGACGCTTGATGAACTTTGTATCAATACCCTGCGCTTTCTGGCTGTGGATGCTGTGCAGAAGGCTAACTCTGGCCATCCCGGGGCGCCTATGGGTATGGCAGTAATGGCCTATGTGCTATGGGACCGTTTTCTCAAGCACAACCCGGATGACCCAGTGTGGTCAGACAGGGACCGGTTTATTCTATCGGCTGGACATGCCTCTGCCATGCTTTATGCTCTTCTCTATCTAACCGGTTATGACCTGTCACTGGAGGAAATCAAGCGATTCCGGCAGTGGGGGAGCAAGACCCCTGGTCACCCAGAGTATGGGCTTGTCCCTGGTGTTGAGGTGACCACTGGTCCGCTGGGTCAGGGATTCGCCAACGGGGTCGGCATGGCTATTGCCGAGCGGTGGCTGGCAGAGCATTACAATCGCTCCGGGCATGAAATCACAAACCATTATACCTATGCCATTGTCTCCGATGGCGACCTTATGGAGGGCGTCTCCTCGGAGGCGGCATCACTGGCCGGGACACTTAAGCTGGGGAAGCTTATCTACCTGTATGACGATAACGATATCTCCATTGAGGGTGATACTGATATCACCTTTACCGAGAATGTTGCCCAGAGGTTCCAGGCATATGGCTGGCATGTGGTTGGTCCCATTGATGGCATGGATATAGCTTCTGTGGACTCAGCTATTCGTATGGCTCAGGCGGAGAATAGCCGCCCCAGTCTGATAATCTGCAAAACCATTATCGGCTATGGCAGTCCCAACAAGGCGGGCACTGGTTCAGCCCACGGTGAGCCACTGGGTGAAGATGAGGTGCGTCTGGCTAAAGAGTGCCTTGGGTGGCACTATAAAGAGCCTTTTACTGTTCCGCGCCAAGTGCTGGCCCATTTTCGCCAGGCACGGGAATGTGGCCAGCACTATCAGGAAGAATGGCAGGCCAGGCTGGAGGCGTATCGCCATGCCTACCCTGGTGAGTCCCGTCAGCTAGAAGAAGACTTAAGCGGAGACTTGCCGCAGGGGTGGGACAGCGACCTAGCCGGCCTGTTTCAGAGTGAAGAGGGGCCTATTACCACACGTGGAGCCTCCGGCCGAGTGATGAATGCTATTTCATCCAGAGTCCATGCCTTGGTCGGCGGCTCGGCGGACCTGGCTCCTTCTACCAAGACTATCCTGAGGGATAAAGGGCACTACGGCTTTGATAACTACCGTGGTCACAATTTGCACTTCGGTGTTCGCGAGCATGCCATGGGCGCCATAGCCAGTGGTCTAGCCCTGCACAGAGGTATAATCCCCTATACGGCAACATTCCTTATTTTCTACGACTACATGCGTCCGTCGGTACGCCTGGCGGCACTAATGGGGCTGCGGGTAATATATATCTTTACCCACGACTCAGTTGGTCTTGGCGAAGATGGGCCAACTCACCAGCCAGTAGAGCAACTGGCAGGTCTGCGCTCAGTACCAAATCTGGTAGTACTACGTCCGGCCGATGCCACTGAGACGGTAGAGGCTTGGAAGATAGCTCTTACTCGTCGCCAGGGGCCAACAGCTCTGGTGTTCACTCGTCAGAAGCTGTCACTGCTGGACCGGACAGCGCTGGCTCCTGCCAGTGGCGTTCAGCGTGGCGGCTACATCCTGTGGCAGGCAGCAGCATCACCCGATGTTATTCTCATTGGCACTGGCTCCGAGTTACACATTGCCCTTGAAGCAGGGAAACTGCTTAAAGAGAGGGGCATCGCTGCCCGCGTCGTTTCATTACCTTCCTGGGAGTTGTTTGATGCTCAGCCGAAAGATTACCGTAATAGCGTCTTGCCCCTAGGCCTGCAGGCACGGGTCTCTATAGAGGCAGCGGTCACGCTGGGCTGGGAGCGATATGTGGGTTCAGAAGGTATCGCCATTGGGCTAGACCGCTTTGGCACTTCAGCCCCGGGTAAGGTGCTCTATGAGCACTTTGGACTGACTGCTGAGCGCATGGCCGATGAGGCAATGCGCCTGCTACAGAGCCGGAAGCAATAATAGCCATAGCTTTCCGAGAAACTTAGAGGAGTCACCGTGTCCGCTGTCGTGAACCCTCTTGGGCTAGGGCTAGGAGGTGGCGGTAGCCATCAGCGGGTTGTTCTTGAGCGAATATGGCGCTGCCGACATAGATGACATCAACCCCGGCTTGGGCAACCTCGGCGATATTGCTTTCCTTGATGCCGCCGTCTATGCCTATTTCCACACTGGGACAGGTGGTGCCGAACTCAACCACCTTAGCCAGTACTTCGGGTATAAATTCCTTGCCATAGGAACCGGGATAGACCGACAGGAAGAGCACGCTGTCTACTTCGCTGGTGAAGGGTAGGATGGTAGAGATTGGGGTATCAGGGTTAATAGCCAGACCAACCCCCAGTCTGAGGTGCCTGGCTAAGGAGATGACCTCTTGTGGTGAATGGGTGGCCTCGTAGTGAAAGACCACCTTCTTGGCTCCCGCCTTCTGGAAGCCCTTAAGATACTCTTCTGGGTTAAGCACCATAAGGTGAGCCTCCCAGTTTAGTTTCATAGGCAGATTAGCCAGGTGCTCATAAGTTATGCTCTGAGAGGGCACAAACTGACCGTCCATGATGTCAAACTGCACCCAGTTAGTAAAAGTCTCTGCCTGGCGCACCATAGTCTCCAGGGCTTTGGGGTCATCAGTGAGAATGGCTGGCACTACCTGGCTTAGCTTGTCCATTAAACCTCTCGTAGAAATGCCAGTGCTGCAGCGCCGTCTCTGTGCAACAGCTGACTAATCAGGGGATTATGGCAATTATAGGTGCCGGCTGCGCCATGTGTCAAGGATGCGTTCATGGTTTGGAACTGACACCCCAACCGATAGGCGTATTACGAAAGTAAGCATCAATGAGTACTATTGAGGGATTTACCAGTAGGAAAAGATAGGTTAGAGTATGCTTAAGTATTGTTATGGGGTGCATAGGGATATGCCGATAACAGTGGGGGGGAAAAGCTACTATAGGACGGCTGAGGTCTGCCGCGCCGTTGGCATAAGCAGAGCCACTTTCTTTCGCTGGCTTAAGGAAAGCATCGTTAGGGAGGCTGAGCACCGGGATAGGAAGGGATGGCGGCTATTTACTGAAGAGGAAGTGGCTAGATTTAAGGCAGAGGCTACTCGGATTCATAAAGCATGAAACACTCCTTTTGATATTATCATGAAATACATCTTTTTGACAACAGATTTTTTTAGTTATAATATAGTCAAATGTCAGCAGGGAAGTGGAAAACATTTATAAAACCAGAAAACAGCTTGTTGAACAGTTAGTTGTTAGCTGTAGTAAAAATGTGGAGGTAGTGGTATGGAAATAGACAAGCTTCTTAAGCTAGTGGTAGACAAAGGGGCTTCAGACTTGCATCTGAGGGTGCCCAGCCCACCGGTATTGCGCATTGATGGCAAGCTAGTGCCACAGAAAGATTTGCCACTGGTTACAGCCGAGAGTGTTGAAACGGTGCTTGAGCATATTGCCACCCCGGAACAAAGGAGCACCTTCCTTAGAGAGAAGGACCTAGACTTCGCCTATAGTGTCCCTGGGTTGGCTCGATTCCGGGTTAGTGTCATGCAGCAGAGGGGGACGATAAGTCTTGCCTTCCGCCTGGTGCCGTTCGAGGTTTTGTCCGTTGATGATTTAGGACTGCCCCAAATCTGCAAGGAGCTTGCTTTGAAACCAAGAGGACTCATCTTGGTAACTGGGCCCACCGGCTGTGGTAAGTCGACCACCATGGCCGCCATGATTCGCCATCTCAATGAGAACAGTGGGCGCAATATAATTACTATTGAAGACCCGATTGAGTTCTTGCACTGTAACATCAAGTGCATGATTGCCCAGCGAGACCTTGGGGATGATACTAAGGACTTTGCTATTGCCTTAGTTCATGCCCTCCGCCATGACCCGGATGTCATTGTTATCGGCGAAATGCGAGACATGGATACCATAGCGACAGCTATTCGGGCGGCTGAGACGGGGCACTTGGTGATGGGTACATTACATACTACTGACGCTGCCCAGACTATTGACCGTATAATTGACATCTTCCCGCCTAGCCAGCAATCTCAAATTAGACTTCAGCAATCACAGGTGTTAATGGCGATATTATCACAGACCCTCCTGCCCAAGGTTGGCGGTAAAGGGAGAATAGC
>DAOWHE010000104.1 GCA_030641585.1 Dehalococcoidales bacterium
GGCATGAGCCTCGGCCATTATCTCTACCGAGTCAGCTATCAGCTCCCGACTGGGCAGGCTATACTTCATGCCCTGGTGGTTCATGGTAATACCATCACATACGGCAATAGTATTAAACTCAAAGGGAACTCCACCGCCACGGCGCACCCCGGCTTTAACCGCCTCGGCCAGAGCCCGCAGATGCATATGCCCGGGAACGACTTCAGTAAAGCTGTTTACCACCCCGATAAACGGCCTATCTATTTCAGCCGTTGTTAAACCTAGGGCATGTAGTAATGAGCGGTGTGGTGCCCGCTCAATACCCTTTTTAATAGCATCACTTTTCATGATTTTTCACTTCCCGTATTAAGTCAATAATTAAAAATCCGCCCCCACCGGGACGGATTAGAAAGCTTGGGGACCCATCTCCATTCGGCCATCTAAAAATAACACAGTGCCCAGCTAGTGTCAAGCTAATTACTATAGAGGCTGCTTATCCGCCCCTTTAAAACTCTCCGCTTATTTTAGCTTTCCATGGCTCTTATCTTATCCAGCCGGCGCTGGTGCCGGCCACCCTCAAACTGGCTAGTAAGAAAAGTATTAACTATTTCAGCCAGTGGCCCTTCCTTCACCTTTGCCCCCAGGCAGAGAATATTGGCGTTATTGTGCTCTCGAGCCCGAAGGGCACAGAAGCTGTCATAGCACAGAGCAGCCCTTATGCCACTTACCTTATTAGCCGCAATACACATGCCAATACCAGTTGAGCAGATTAAGATGCCCCTCTCAAAACCACCTTTAGCCACCGCCCCAGCTACCAGTTTGGCAATATCAGGATAGTCTACCGGGGCATCAGTCAAGCAGCCGAAATCCTGATAGCTATAACCAGCCTCAGTTACTAACCTAATAACTTCTCGCTTGAGACTTAGCCCCCGGTGGTCACAGCCGATAGCAATACGCACAAGTTACCCCCTATCAAATAATCTGGCACACCTTACTGAGCTCTTCTCTGGATATAGCGCCTTCCCGCAAAACCCTAGGCACCTCCCCGGTGACATCAACTATCGTTGACTCTCTGCCCGGGCATCTGCCGCCATCAATAACCAGGTCTATCTTATCACCAAACTGAGAGTGAACATCATCAGCTGAGAGGGCACTAGGCTGACCGCTCAGATTGGCGCTGGTACCAACGATGGGCACGCCGACACCTTTAATAAGGCCAATGGCTAGCAGATGAGCCGGGATGCGAACCGCCACCGTTTTACCGCTGCCGGTGATAATCCAAGGGACTGATTTAGCCGCCGGTAATACTATCGTCAGGGCACCGGGCAAAAACTTGCGCACCAGCAGCCAGGCAACCGGCGGCACATAAGAAGCGACCTCACTTATCTGGGACGGCTCAGCCAGAAGCAGCGGCAGCGCCAAATTTTGCGGCCTCTGCTTTACCTTATAAATCCGCTCCACTGCCCGGGGGATACCGCTACTTGCCCCCAGCCCATAGACGGTATCAGTGGGAAAGGCAACCAGCCCGCCACTTTTAAGAACAGAAATGCCACTAGAAATCTGCTCTTGAAGGTTTAAAGTTATCTTATCTATCATATATCTACTACTTGACGATAGTATATCATAATGATAATCTGTCTTAAACATGACCAGTGATAAGCCCAAAAAGCCCTCAGACGAGAGCTACCGAGTAAGCACCAGTGGTGATATTGAGGTCTCCACTTACCTTGAGATTGCCAAGGAGATAGCTGGTGAGCAGCCTGTCGCCGCCGGAGAAGCGGTATCTGGTGCTGAGCGTGAGGCTATCGTTGTTATTGACTTTGGTTCACAATATAGCCTGCTCATCCTCCGTCGGATCCGCGAGTTACAGGTATATTGTAAGCTAGTAGCTCATGATACCCCCTGGGAGAAGATAGCCCCCCTTAACCCCAAGGGATTTATTCTCTCCGGAGGGCCAGCCAGTGTCTATGAACCGGGCGCACCACTGGCGCCAGCTTATGTCTATGAAAGCCGCCTACCGGTACTGGGTATCTGTTACGGGATGCAGGTTCTCACCAAACAGCTAGGCGGGCGTGTTGAACAGGGAACAAAATATGAGTATGGACATGCCGACCTCTGTTTGAGTCATCCAGATTCGCCCTTATTTGCCGATATACCTGCCTCGTCTCCAGCATGGATGAGCCACGCCGACAAGATTGAGGAAATGCCGCCTGGCTTTAGTGCTTTAGCCTACACCGAAAATTCACCGGTCGCTGTCATGGGCAGCAACGAAAGAATCTTTGGTCTCCAGTTCCACCCGGAGGTAGCCCATACCCCTTACGGAAAGATAATTCTTAAGAACTTCGTCTATCACATATGCGGCTGCCAGGGTAACTGGACGATGAGCAACTTCATCAGCAACAGCCTCCATAGAATCAAGGAGCAGGTAGATGATGGCAAGGTTATCTGCGCTCTCTCAGGAGGAGTTGATTCATCAGTAGTCGCAACCCTTATGTACCGTGCTATTGGCGACCAGCTCACCTGTATCTTCGTTAATAATGGATTACTGCGCCGTGAGGAAGCCGAAAGAACCCTCAATGTCTTCCAGCAGAATTTGGGAATGCATATTATCTATGTTGATGCCGGTGCCCACTTCCTCAAGCGCCTAAAAGGAGTGACCGACCCGGAGACAAAGCGCAAGGTAATCGGTGAAGAGTTTATCAAAGTCTTTGAAGAAGAAGCTAAAAATTTGGGCAAGATTGACTTCCTTGCCCAAGGGACACTCTACCCGGATGTCATTGAGAGCACCTCTTCGGTATCCACCGCCTCAGCCAAGATAAAGACCCACCACAATGTTGGTGGCCTGCCGACCAAAATGACTTTCAGCCTGATTGAGCCCTTGAGGTACCTGTTTAAGGACGAGGTGCGCCAAGTTGGACTGGAGCTGGGTCTTCCTGAAGAGATGGTCTGGCGACAGCCCTTCCCCGGTCCTGGTCTGGCTATTCGCATCATTGGTGAGGTGAGCGGGGAAAAGCTTGAGCTCCTGCGCGGTGCCGACTGGATTTTGATGAACGAAATTAAGAAGGCAAAGCTCTATCACCAGCTGTGGCAGAGCTTCGCCATACTCGTCGATGTCAAAAGCGTGGGCGTAATGGGAGACTACCGAACCTATGGTTATCTTATCGCCATCCGCGCCGTAACCAGCGACGACGCCATGACCGCCGACTGGGCACGCCTGCCCTATAACCTTTTGGCCCGGATTTCCAACCGCATTGTCAATGAAGTCCACGGCGTAAACCGGGTAGTCTATGATATAACCTCCAAACCCCCCTCAACCATAGAGTGGGAGTAGCAAAGAGGTTAGCTTTGGATTGTTTTTGGAGTTATGTCAACTCCTTTGACTGGTAAATGACATTGGAAGTTATGAAAGCAGTAAAGCAGTTGGCATACAACAGGGAGCGCTCTTTGGGCCAGAACCTGGCATCCATCTTCCTAGCATTACTGCTGATGGCAACTGGTCAATTGCGATTCAGTACAAGTCATTTGTTGGGGTAGCTTGAAGGGGCGAAACTCCTTCATATTCTCTCTTCCCTTCTCTTAGAGAGGAGAGGGGAATTAAAGGGAGTGAAGTTGATAAGAATATCAGGAGATGGACTCTGAAGGTATTAGTAGTTGGTAGTGGCGCTAGGGAGCACACCCTGGTCTGGAAGCTATCCCAGAGCCCCAAGGTTAAAGACATTTATGTCGCCCCGGGCAATGCCGGTACAGCCGGACTAGCCCGAAACCTGGTTATCAGCCCTACCGATATAGAGTCACTAGTCAAGGTAGCCCAAGAAAAGAGCATTGACCTTACTATCGTTGGGCCTGAGGTGCCATTAGCTTCTGGCATTGTTGACCGGTTTCAGGATAGTGGAATTCCTATTTTTGGTCCCACAAAGACAGCCGCCCGGATAGAGTCCAGCAAGGTATTTGCCAAGGAGCTAATGCAAAAGTATAATATCCCCTGTGCCCGGGGTGCCATCTTTTCTTCATATGCTGAGGCAGGAGAGTATGTTAAGCAACTCTCGCCCCCCATTGTTGTTAAAGCCGATGGGCTGGCGGCGGGCAAGGGGGTAACTGTAGCTCACACTACTCAGCAAGCATTAGATACCCTGGCCAATATCATGAAGGCTAAAGCCTTCGGTGCCGCCGGAGACAGGGTAGTTATTGAGGAGTGTCTTAAAGGCAAGGAGATGAGTGCTTTCGCCTTCACCGATGCCTACACTGTAGTCCCGATGGTGCCGGCATGTGACTACAAGCCGATTTTTGATGGTGACCAGGGTCCCAATACCGGCGGTATGGGTAGCTATAGCCCACCATATTTCTTTAGCCCCTCGCTGGCTAAAACGGTGACTGAAACCATAATGGAACCGACAGTAACAGCCCTTAATGACGAGAGAATACCCTATCGGGGTGTTCTCTACAGTGGCTTAATGATTACCGACGCTGGACCAAAGGTGCTAGAGTTTAATGCC
>DAOWHE010000002.1 GCA_030641585.1 Dehalococcoidales bacterium
GCACCAACTCCACCCCTTGTGTCGGCTCAGGGTAGGCTTTCGGCTCTAGCAGTGCTTGAACTATCTCCGGTAGCTCTGGCATCAGGTTTTATCCTCGTTTGGGGCTTTTAACCAGCGTTTTAATCCGTCTAGTACCTGGTGGTAGTTGGAGCCGGTTACCGGTACTATGTCCACCTGGGGCTGGCGCTTGATGGTGTCTGCCCACCGGTTGGGGCTGAACATGATGGTTCCCAGGACCCTCTTGCCGCTGTCAATTATCTCCAGAACAGCCTTCCTGAAGTTGGCTGAGAATAGCTCCATCTTGCCGATTTCATCAATGACTACCAACTCACACTGCTCGGCCGCCTTAAGGAGAGCGGGAACTCCTACCCGGTCCAGACTATCAATGTCAACCCCGTACTTACCTACCCGGTATCGGCTTTGGCTCTTAACATGGGCCAGTATGGCACTCTGTCCGTCCAGAGTAACCAGTCTAAAGCCCTGCCTTATCCCCTGGCTTCTTATTTCCTCGGTGTAAAAGCCGCCGGCTTTGCCTGCCATCTCAGCCACTGCCTGCTTGATGAGGCTGGTTTTCCCCGTTCCCGGTCTGCCGGTCAAGAGATAGACTTGTTTCATAGGTTTTTTCAGTTACGGGCTACTCCTGAAAGTTATTAGGTATCAACCTATCCCCTTATTCCCTCGGCAAGGGGACCCTCTAACCAGCTTGGCAGTTCATCTATTTCTATTACCGAAAACCTCAATAAACCTGGCAAAGGAACGGTCAAAGGTCTTCTCCACCTCTGGGGGAAAGACGCAGGCAGGGAGCTCATCAAACTCCAGGTGGTGAGTGATGCATTCACAGCACTTGCCCTTTCTGGAGCAGGGTTCATAGGTGCAGGTGCAATTTGTTTTATTTAATTCAATCTGGCATTCCATTATGGCTGTCTCTTCTACCGATAGCGCTTTCTTATCTTTAGGGATAGTTCAGCCAGTAGCTCAAGGACCCAGGCGGCGGCTTCCTCGGTGAGGGATGCCAGCCCGCAGCTGGGGGTTAAAAGCCCTTGCTCAACTAGCTGCTTGAAGGGGATTCCCTTTCTGGTAAAGGGTGCCATCGCCTCCTCCAAACGGTCCTTTAAGCTGGAGACCGTTTCCCCGGCCAGTTGCTTCTCATCGTTGGGCACAATACCCCAGGCAATAGCACCATTTCTATTAAGGAACCTTTTTACCTCGGCCGGATACAGGCTGAGTGACTCGGCATAGTTATAGGCGTCAAAGCTGATAATATCAGTGCTGGTACCAAGCAGCAGTGACCAATCGGTGTTGCCGCAACAGTGGACCCCTTTCAGCCGTCTAATGCCGCCCAGGACCTCTTCCAGAAGGCTGGTAACCTTCTCCTGCGATAGAGAAAAAAAGGCTGAGCCATAAGAGGACATCGCCGGCTCATCAACGAAAATGATGGTATTTTTGGAGATTTTACTCAGCGCCTTTTCTTGCCAGCCCGCTTTCAGCCGTAGCAGCTTGGCGGCGGCATCGGCTAACATATCATCGTAGAGTATAGCCCGCTTGCTATCATCGGTAACAGTGAGACCCCAGCTAATCGGTCCCGTTACCTGCCCCTTAACTGCCAGCGGTGTCAGATTGCCCAGAGAAAGAAATTTGTGAAGACCGGCGGCATGCTCAGTGCTTACGGCATACTTAGTAACATTATTTTCCAGATAAGCTGTATAGAGCTCCTCCAGTGGCTCATCCCAGTCCTGGGAGCGGTCTATATAGATACGCTCATCTTTAATAACAACCGCAGGGAAACCCTGGCTGAACTGGACGCACATGTTCTCCTCAAAGGAGCGCTTGGGCAGCTGGGGCCAGGCGGGTATGTCCTTAAGGTAACGGGTAACTAAAGAGCACGCCTCATCCGGGTCGGTGTGGGGCATACTGCCAATCATGGTCGGCAGGCAACCGAATCTCACATCGGGCATAGTATAAAGCTTTTTTAGTCTCCCAAGTTTATGTATTTGCCTATCAGCAGGTTCAGCTTTTTCTTCTGCTCTGGTGGTACAAGCTCCGGAGCGGTAACAATAGCCCCCATAAGAGCCGTGGTGCAGTCGCAGTCCCGCTTCTCAGGCATTCTGCTTACCGCCAGCTTGATAATTTTCTTGGCTATTTCAATGTTCTGGCGCATGGTACCGAGGATAGCATCTACCGATACCGGCTCCTCTTCCTCGTGCCAGCTGTCGTAGTCGGTTGAGCAGGCAATAATAGCGTAGCAGATTTCGGCTTCCCGTGCCAGTCTGGCTTCAGGTAGTGCCGTCATGCCGATAACATCAGCCCCCCACGAGCGGTGGAGGTGTGATTCTGCCTTGGTGGAAAAGGCAGGACCTTCCATGACTATGTAAGTACCCCTGGGGTGTACCCTGGCTCCGGCTTCCATGGCTGCCTGATATAAGGCTTGGCTTAATACCGGGCAGAAAGGCTGGGCAAACTGGATGTGGGCCACGATGCCCTCACC
>DAOWHE010000067.1 GCA_030641585.1 Dehalococcoidales bacterium
ACTGTTTCTTGATGAGCCTACTGTCGGTCTTGACCCTGAGCTAAGGGTTACCTTCTGGGAATACTTTACTGCCTTAACTAAGCAGGGTGCCACACTCATTATTTCCAGCCATACCATGGATGATGCCGCTCATTGTGACCACCTTGCCTTTATGCGCCAGGGCAAGGTCATTGCCGAAGGCTCTCCCCAAGAGTTAAGGCAGGCTACAGGGCGCCCCGAAGCTACACTAGAAGATGCCTTTCTCTATTTTATTCATCGTGAGGTTAAAGAAAGTGCTCCCTAGTCACGTCTTTATTATTGCCGGCAGGGTCATTCGTCAGTTGATACGGGACAGAAGAACAATGGCCATGATTGTAGTCGTGCCCGTAGTGATAATGACCCTTATCGGTCTGAGCTTCCCCGAAGAAGGCGTCCTGGATCGCATCGCCCCGGCCCTGCTGGCAACACTGGCTCTATTCTTCAGCTTTTTACTCACCGGGGTCAGCTTCTTAAGAGAACGCTCTCAGGGAACTATGGAGCGCCTGATGGCATCACCACTATCACGCCTAGATATGATATTCGGCTACCTGTTTGGTTTCTTTGTCTTCGCCCTGACCCAGACCTTAATTATAGTCCTATTTACTATCTATGTGCTGAAAGTCAATTACTATGGGGACTTGTGGCAGATTTTTGTCTTCCAGATCGTAGTAATAGCGGCGGCGGTTAATCTGGGTATCTTTCTATCAACCTTTGCCCGCAATGAATTCCAGATGGTCCAGTTCATTCCCCTGATCATAGTCCCCCAGGTATTCCTCTGCGGGGTTATCTGGCCGGTAGAGCAGATGCCGGACTACCTTCAGTGGCTATCAGCGGTGCTGCCTCTGACCTACGCTGTAGACGGGCTAAGGGGCATTATGCTTGCCGGCGAAAGCCTGCTTGATGTCGGTCTTGAACTGGCGGTGCTAGTTGGCTTTGCTGTTATCATATCAATTCTGGCGGCACTTACCCTCAGAAGGGGTGCTGCCGGCTAACCACCTAACCCTTCATTGCCGCTTATTGGTCGTTATATTCCAGTCAATTCTGCTATAGCCTTCACCCAGCCCCGGGGACCGACACCGTCAACTCGGTGGAGGTTCGGTAGCTTCATTTCCTCCCAGTAGCTACCCGGTTTCTGTACCAGCACCGGGACATCAACCTCAGCTAACATGGGCACATCATTAAAACTATCACCAACGCCGATAGTCTTAATCCTGCCCAGTTTTTGGCTAAACAATTCAATGAGAATCCTAGTTGCCCTGCCCTTGTTACTGCCACCGCTAACACTGTAGAAGCGGCCTCCCCTAGACCACCCAAGCCCTGCCTCTCCTATTTTGCTCAAGATAAGCCGAATTTCTTGCTCGGAACCGGTAAGATTTAGCGTCTCCTCATACTCACGCTTCTTGGCCAGTTTAGCCTGGGCTATATCCAGGCCAGTAAGCTCGGCTATTTGGGCAGCATCCATGTCGCCAAAGCCACGAATGGCCAGGTTATCATTCTCCCTGATTTCCTTCAGTATCCGTCGTATCTCCCGGTAGGGCACGCCCAGCTCTATAACCTGGTAGCCCCTAGTTACCCGGTGATATTTGTAAGAGAAGGAGAAATAACCCTTACTTATAAATATAGCCCCGCCATCCTCAACTATAAACGGAGAAGCTATGCCGAGTTTTTTGCGATATACCTCCTGTTCAACCCGAGTCTTTGAGGAACAAAAAACAATGGCTATCCCTGCCTGGCTCAGCCTAGCTAGCAGGGGCATCACCACTTCACAGGAATAGGTATAATGGTCAAGCAGAGTTCCATCCAGGTCAGTAAAGATTACTATATTGGTCTTTGGCGGGTTACCCGTGTTGGCGACATGATAAATGGGTAGGCTCATCCATACTCCATAGCAAGCGTCTCACACTCAGGCTTATCTACCCATTGTGAAATGAATGCGCTGTATTATAAACCATCAGACGGTATAAAGTCACCAGCCAGCGAGGACGGAACCTCTCTGATCTCCATTTGTGGTATACTCTACCCCGCCTAGACACAGAGAAGCGGTAAACCAGAAGTTTCCGTATATGCTAGAGAGGCATCTCCATGCCTGGTACAGGAACAACTTTGATGGCAGTATCAGCCTCCGTATATACTGGCGCACCACTCACCGGCTCAACCTTCAGTTCGGCAGTTATATGAGTGCCTGTAACCGGCTTTATTCCTTGTAAAAGGCGAAACCCAGGGTGCCAGTGCCGGTAGCATAACCCATTACCGGGCTAAACTCAGTAAGCCAGAGCTCGACACAGTTAAATTCAGCTGACACCCTTTCTTTTAACCTTTCAGCTTCATCTGGGGCATAGGCGTGCATCACAGCGACATGCACCGGAGCATGCCCCACTTTATCTCTCATCATTTGAAGGATACGGTCTATGCCATGCTCCCTACTTCTCACTGCACCGGCAAACTTCACCAATCCAGAAGACATGGTAAGTATCGGTTTGATTTTAAGCATGGAGCCTATCTGCGACGCCACCTTGGGTATACGACCGGTGCGGTAAACATGACGGATGGTATCCAAAAGGAGAATAAAGGTAGCCTTGTCTCTCACCTCCTCACCTGCTTTAACCACCTCAGCCAGGTCCTTCCCCTCAGCAGCTGCCCTAGCCGCCGCCAAGACGATAAAGCCTTCAGAGGCAGTAACATTCTGAGAATCCAATACCTCTATCGTGGTCTGGAGAAGCTCAGCCTTGGCTTGTTCCCTGGCGACACAAGCCATGTCATAGCCTGTGCTTAACTTAGACGAAATGGTGACACAAAGGATGTTCCTGGCAAGCTTTCTTGCCTCGCGGTAGGCTTCAAGATAGCGCCCGGGCGATGATGGTGATGTAGTAAAACGTTCGGGGTCCTGTAAAAATAGCTCGTATGCCTCAGTGGGGGTTATATCCACCCAATCCCGATAGACCTTGTCCCGAAAGCAAATGATAATGGGCACAATCCCAATCTTATACTTCTGCACCAATTCCCTGGTCAGACAAGCTGTGCTGTCAGTGACGACGCCAACCTTATTAGCCACCTTCCTCAATCTCC
>DAOWHE010000041.1 GCA_030641585.1 Dehalococcoidales bacterium
GGCAGTGAGCCAACAATCAACTATCCTTAACCGCATCGTAAAGGAGCTTTGGGATAAGCGTCCCCGGGCTGAGGTCGAGCGTGACCTGCGGGAGTTCATTGGCCATACCCCATTTCAGGTCATTGCCGGCGCCGCACTAGGCATTTTTGTTGCCTGGCTTTCGCTTACCATAAGCGGGGTGTAGGCTGGTTGCGAAGCATTCTAATCTTACCCCTGCTTCTTCCTCACCACATATCTGATAATAGTCTTGACTACTTTGGCGTCAGGAGTGGTGAGATATTCTTCTTCGTGGTTGCCAGCTATCTCATAGCCACTATCCTCAATGAACTTATGCAGGCGCTCAATGGTAGGCCCCTCCCGGTCATAAGCTCCCAGGTGGAGAATCTGGGCTACGCTGCCGTACCGCCAGGTCTCAATCTTAACCTCAACATCGGCTACTTTCTGGGGTAAGGAAACCGTGTCCTCAGGGATGGGCAAGCCGATTATATGAGTCCATTCCTCTTTGGGCACAAGGTGGGCATCGGGGTAGTGGGCGCGGAGTCCGCTGACTTTAAAAGTGGGCAGTCCCTTCTTCTTAAGGGCAAACTTCAGGGTGAAAACCGAGCCATAGAGGGCAGGCATAAGCTTGGGGAAAACCTTATCCGGGGCGCCCTGGCCGCAGACTACTGCCATCTTCTGCGGCAGCATCTCCAGGATTTTGGGCTCCAGCTTGGATGATCTAGGTGGTGACATAGGCTTACCTCCTGATTAGTCAATCAATCTAAAGGCATTAACATCTACCAGCCCCAGGTCAGTCAGCCTGAGTTCAGGAATCACTGGTAGCGCCAGGAAGGAAAGGGTAGCAAATGGTGAAGGTAGTTTTGCCCCCAAATCCTTGGCTAGAGCCTCCAGCGTCTCTAACTTGCTGGCCACTACCTCCGCTGGTTCATCGGACAGTAGTCCACCAACGGGTAGCGCCAAACTGCCTAATACTTTGCCCTCAGCAATTACCGCCAGACCACCCTGAAGCTTCTCAATTTCTTTTATACCTCTAAATATATCCTCATCGTTAGTGCCCACAGCAATAATATTATGACTGTCATGGGCGATAGAGGAGACCAGGGCTCCATATTTTAGGCCGAATCCCGTAACCAGCCCCAGGCCGATATTGCCAGAAGCACAGTGTCTCTCCACCACCACCAGCTTCAGAATATCCCGGCTGGTATCAGCTGGAATAACGCCACCAGCAACCTTGACTCTCTCCAGCCTCTTCTTGGTAACTATTTGGCCTGGAACAACCTCAATAACCGGCTTGGTTTCCGCCGAAGCCATAAGCTGTAGTGCTTCTATGGCAAACGGTTTAATATTGACTGTACTGGTCAGTCGTTTGGAACTTGGCTGTTTGAGTGAGAATAACGGCTTTCCCTGCCTGGCTACCAAGTGACCCCGATGAAAGACCATGTCTATCTCCAGGCTAGATAGGTCACTAATGACAATCAGATTAGCCATATAGCCAGGGGCTATAGCCCCCAGATTTTTGAGCCCAAAATACTCGGCGGTATTAATGGTTGCCATCTGAATTGCCCGCATCGGCTCAAGGCCACGGCGAATCGCCTTTCGCACTACGGCGTCAATATCACCATCACTGAGGAGGTCAGCACAGCTACGGTCATCAACAACAAAAAAACATCGCCTGTAGGTCTTATCGGTAACCAGAGGCAGCAAGGCATCCAGGTTTTTCTCCGATGAGCCTTCTCTGAGCATGAGGTACATACCCTGCCTTAATTTTTCTCTAGCCTCCTCAAGAGAAACCGATTCATGGTCAGAATAAATGCCGGCGGCAATATAGGCACTAAGGTCTTTGCCGCTAACGCCAGGGGCATGACCATCAACCACCCTGTCTTTAGCCAAGGCAATCTTATCAAGCAAGTTAGAATTGCCACTAATGACCCCGGGGAAATTCATCACCTCCCCCAGCCCGATAACCCCCCGCCACCTGAAAACCTGGCGAAGAGCCTTACTATCAAGGGAAGCCCCTGAGGTCTCAAGATGGGTTGCCGGCACCGAGGATGGAGCCATTAAGAAGAGTTCCAGAGGCAGACGGCGGGCAGAGCTTAAAATATATCTGATACCATCCAGCCCCGAGACATTAGCCAGCTCATGAAGGTCGCTAACAACTGCCAGGGTGCCTCGCGGGACTACCGCCCGGGCGTACTGACCAATATCAAGCATGGAGCTTTCTATGTGGCTATGACCGTTGATAAGACCGGGAGCCAGATACTTTCCCTTTAAATCTGTCACCTGCTTAGCCTGATGGTAGTCGCCAACACCGGCAATCATGCCGTCATAAATAGCCACATTGCCGGTCTCTATCTCGCCGGTGAAAACATTTATTACTCTGGCGTTAGCCAAGACTAGGTCTGCGGCAGACTCCCCTTTGGCTACTTTTATTAAGCGAGCTAGTTTGGATGACACTACTTATCACCGCCAATAAAACATATATCAGGAAGATTGCGAAACTCCTCACCGGAGTCCAGCCCATAACCAACCAGAAACTTATCGGGGACGGTAAAACCCAGGTAGCTAATTGTAACTGGAGACTTTCGCCGGGATGGCTTGCTGGTTAAGCTACAAACCCTTATTGAGGCTGGCTTTTTCTGGAGTAGATAATCTAATAGGAAAGTGGTCGTTAGACCGCTGTCCACTATGTCTTCAATAATAAGTACATGCCGGCCCTTAACTTCAGAGTCAAGCCCCTGTACTACTCTAATCTTACCCGAGCTTTCCTTGCCCTTGCCATAACTGGACAGTCTAATAAACTCCACTTCCAAGGGAAAATCAAGTAGCCGAATCAGGTCAGCCAGAAAGACAAAGGCGCCTTTAAGAATACCTACTAGAACAGGGTGCTTGTCATGATAATCGCTTCTGATTTCGGCCGCCAGCCGGCTGACTGTGGCTTCTATCTCCTTGCGACCAAAAAGAACCTGAGGTTTAGGCTTAAGACCCATGACTAGTTAAAGATTATAGTCTTTAAATCCAATACTGTCCAATAAGCGGCTAGATGGGTTTTAATTGTCCCATCTGCGTGTTATAATTATCTGCCGCAAGAAGCTGGCTGATTCTTAAAAGAGGCTAAAGAAAGGTGCAGTGCCCGAATTGTGGTCGCAATATAGATGAGTCTCTCTTTCCTGCAAGCTTGGCTTTTTGCCCGTATTGTGGCCAAGACCTGCGCTCAGCTAGCCAGGAGAGTGAGAGGTTGGTCTTCTGTCCCTATTGTGGGCGGGAGCTGTTTGACCAGACAAGTTTCTGCCCCCATTGCGGTAAGCAACTAAAAGTTAGTGAAAAAAGGCTTTCCGGCCAGAAGATAAGCAAAGTCTTCTTGGAACGAGCGGCAAAACCGATAGTCAAGGCAGTAAGAGATACCTTTAGTTCAGGGAAAAAGACCAGGAAGCTCTTCCAGCAGTGGTCTGAATATGCCGAGCTGCCCCCTGAGGAAGTCCCATCAATGGAGACCTTGAGGGAGATGCCAGAGGTAGGGCGAGCTAAACATAGCCCTCGCTGGTATCTAGCAGTTGGAATAGCCGGTGTCATTGTTATTGCTCTCATAATCATTTTAGTTATCCAGTGCTGATAACACCTTACCAATTCACCTCTCGGCGAACCTATTTTACACAGGCTTTGTGCCCCACTTCATTTGCCCAAATGCCTGGCACCGTGACAACAAAAGTCCAAAATGTGCAGTGGTTGCGCCAACGCAGACTAGCAGCCTCAGGTACAGCCCTGGGCACAAAATGTTGCCGCTGCCCCTCTTGATGCATCTTGAAGCTACGCAGTGTATTTATCTGGATAGGCCTCTTGACAAACCTTCCTTTTACCACTATTATTGGGGTTATCCCAACTAATTATATTAATCAAATTATAAAGGGCTTCCGTAATATGCCATAGGAGATGAGTATCGCTATGGAAGAACGCCAGCGCCTTGTGGAACAAATCCTTGATATCAATTGTCAGATGGGCCAGCTTATGTCCACCAAGCGAGCTAGTGGTTGGCTTGCCCTTAACCTCACCATGTCCCAGCTAAAGGTCCTCTTCCTGCTCTATGAGGGGGAAACGACGATGGGACAACTGGCCAAGGGGCTAGGGGTGACCCTATCCACGGTTACCGGGATTGTGGACCACCTGGTGGCTGAGGAGTTGGTAGCCCGGCATGAGAGCCCCCTGGACCGTAGGCAGGTAGTTGGCTGCCTCACTGAGAAGGGTCACCAGCTGATAGAGCGACTTTACGCTGCCGGGCAGACAATGATGGCTAACATGCTGGAACGCCTGACCCTGAAAGAGCTGCAGACGGTAGCCCGGGCCTTGGGTGTCTTATATTATGCCGCCTCGGCCGAACAGCAAGCCCTGGAGCAGAAAGACAGGCAATCCAGCAGCGCTAGAAGTTTTTTACCGAAATCATAAGAGAGGAAGATGAGACTAGCTGATATCATTACCACTGATGGAGCATATGTCGCGCCTTGAGAAACTGGTGGAATTAGACGATAATACCTTAGAAAGGAAGGTGAGTAATGTCCGCTTCAAATGGCATCATAGTTAAAACCAAGAATCTTACCAAGCATTTTGGCCATATAGTAGCCGTTGATGATCTCAGTATTGAGGTGCACAAGGGAGAAGCATTTGGTTTCCTTGGCCCCAACGGCTCCGGCAAAAGCACCACCATGGGCATGATACTGGGTCTTATTGCTCCCACGTCGGGAAGCGCGGAGGTATTTGGATTGGAGGCACAGCACAACCTTCCTTCCATACTGCCCAGAGTTGGCGCAGTGATGGAGACTCCGGGTCTTTACCCGTATCTTTCCGGCAGAGATAACCTTAAGGTCTTTGCCAGATTGTCCGATCATATATCAGATAAAAGGATCGATGAGGTACTGGATTTGGTTGAAATGTCCTCCCGTGCTAAAGATAAGTTCAGTAATTACTCTATGGGCATGAAGCAGAGATTGGCCATAGCCTGTGCCCTGCTCCATAATCCTGAGTTGATTATTATGGACGAGCCCACAAACGGGCTGGACCCAGCTGGCATGAAGGAGATACGCGAGCTGATTATAGAACTTAGCAAACAGGGTAAAACGATTTTTCTTAACAGTCATCTGCTGCACGAGGTCGAGCAGGTTTGTGAAAGGGTCGCTATCATCAAAAAGGGCAAGATAGTGGTTCAGGGGCTGGTAAAAGAACTGGTCAAAGCGGGTGATGTTTTACAGATTAAAGTAAACGAACCGGATAAGGCAATGGCCATTCTGGGTGGGCAAAAGTGGATTTCCTCGGTGAACAAGGAAGGTGATTATATATTGCTTGGAGTTAAAGCAGACAAAGCCGTTGACGTAAGCGCACTTTTAGCCAAGGATGGCATATTTGCCGCCGAGATAAAGGCTAAAGAGAATTCCCTTGAGAAATTCTTCCTGGAGCAGACGGAGGAGGAAGCGAATGCTTAATATGATAAAGGTTGAGCTGACAAAGCTGCGAAAGCGAAAGATGACCTGGATATTGCTTGTCGTGTTAGCTGCTTTCTTTTGTATTATGGTTTTCGCTGCCTATGGTATAACAGAAAGCCCACCTGAGCATATGCCAGAGGAATCTGTAGGTGAATTAAGATCATTACTGCAGTTTCCTGATGCAACCGGGCTCATTTTTTCAACTGCACGACAAATCGGCACACTATTGATGATAATTTTGGTGGCATCCGCTGTAGGCAATGAATACGGATGGGGCACCATCAGACAGGTACTCATCAGGAGGGGCAACAGATACAAGTACATTATAGCAAAGCTGGTTGCCTTCATAATTGCTGCGGCTATCGGCTTGGTGATTTCTTTAATTATTGGGTTTGTTCTGGTATCGATTACATCTAATCTATTAGGCAGTATAAACTGGGATTTTATAACATCTTCCTATGTGGGAGAATTTTTCAGGATGTTTGGATGGACGCTCTTTTCCCTGCTGCCTTATATACTACTGGCTTTCTTTTTTGCCTTCTTAGGTCGTTCCGCTTTGGCCGGAATAGGTGGAGGACTGGGCCTCTACTTCATAGAATCTATAGTTGTAGTTATATTAAGTAATGCGGGTGGTTGGCTGGCTAAAATCCCGCATTACCTGATTGGACCCAATGCTGATGTGCTAGTGCCGTCCATTGAAATGCAGGGTGGTCCTTTCGCATCCTCTGGGGATGCCCCGTCTACGCTTTGGGCTGCTATGGCAGTGCTCATATACAGCGTTGTGCTTCTGGGAATATCTCTATGGATGTTTAAAAAGAGGGATATTACAGCATAATAAAGGCTGACATTCAAGGAGCGACCACTATTAGAAAGCTCCTGGTAATTCCTAATACCATTCAGCTACAGTTTAAGAAGATTTTTTATGGTTATTGAGGTTGAGCATCTGGTAAAGAGCTATGGCGTCATCAAGGCAGTGGATGATATAAGCTTTCATGTTGAGCAGGGCGAGGTCTTTGGCATGCTCGGGCCAAATGGTGCCGGTAAGACAACCACGGTTGAGATAATAGAAGGACTGCGCACGGCAGACTCCGGCCGGGTAACTGTCCTCGGACTGGATATAGCCAAAGTGCCAACCAGGATAAAGCAGAAAATCGGCGTCCAGCTTCAGGCACCTTCCCTAATGCCTTCACTTACCGTTGATGAACTGCTGGATACATTTGCCGGATTTTACAAGCATTCTTTACCGATAGACGATGTGGTTGAGCTACTGGCTCTTACAGAAAGCCGAAAAGTGCTGGTTAAAAACCTGTCCGGAGGCCAGCAACAGCGGCTA
>DAOWHE010000007.1 GCA_030641585.1 Dehalococcoidales bacterium
AGAGAGTTTTAGAGGGGCGAAGCCCCTCTTTATAAAATCTTCCCCTTCCCATTATTAAGGGGAAGGGGATACAGGGGATAGGGTTACCCAATAAAAACCTAAAAGGGGGATGGGGTCACCTGATGAAAATAATCCACTTTGCCGACCTTCACCTCGGTGTGGAAAGCTACGGGCGGATTGACCCGGCCAGTGGGCTATCGTCCCGCCTCCTTGAATTCTTGTCCGCCTTTGACCGGCTTACCGACTTTGCTCTTAAAAACAGGGTTGACCTGGTTCTCTTCTGCGGCGATGCCTACAAGAGTAGAGACCCCAGCCAGACACAGCAGCGGGAATTTGCCCGACGCATCAGCCGCCTGTCAAGTAGCGGCATCCCTATCCTTCTCCTTATTGGCAACCACGACCTGCCCAATGCCATCGGCCGAGCCACCACCACTGAAATCTTTGACACCCTGGCCGTTAAGAGTGTCTATGTCGCCAACCGCCCCGATGTCTATAAAATTGCAACACCGAGTGGTATTATCCAGGTTGTCTCCCTGCCCTGGCTGAGACGCAGTGCTTTACTTAGCAGAGAAGATGCCAAAAACCTTGACTTTGACCAGATAAGTCTCAAAATGCAGCAGGTGCTAACTGGTATTATTAACACCAGAGCTAAAGAGCTTGACCCGAAGCTGCCATCTATTCTGGCTGCCCATGTTTGGGTCTCGGGAGCCCAGATTGGTTCGGAGAAGTCACTGACTATCGGACAAGAGCATGTACTTTTGCTGAGCAATGTTGCTAATCCCGCCTTTGATTATATTGCTTTAGGCCATATTCATAAGCACCAGGTCTTATCCCATAACCCGCCAGTAGCCTATGCCGGAAGCCTGGGACGGCTGGATTTTAGCGATGAGGGGGATGACAAGGGGTTTTATCTGGTAGAGATTGAGCCAGCTGGAGAAACTGGCAAAAAACGAGTTTCATTTGAATTCCAGCCGGTAAATGGGCGCCGCCTTATCACCATTAATGTCGGGCTTGAGCTAGCTGACACTGACCCGACAGCAACCGTGCTTAAGGCTATTGCTGAGCAAGAGGCAGGTGTCAGCGATGCTATAGTCCGCCTCCTAATTAGTCTGCCCCAAGAGCTTGAGGGACAGATTAGGGACGGTGACATCAGGAACGCCCTAGCTGAAGCCCACTACTATACTATTGCCAAGGATATTAAGCGAGAGAGCCGCCTTAGACTGGGCGACCTGACCGCTGAAGAGATAACCCCGGCTCAAGCCTTAAAGGCCTACTTAGAAGCAACCAAAGTATCCCCAGAGCGAACTAAACTTCTGCTGGAGTATGGCGAGAGGCTTATTGAGGAGGAGAGGCAAGGACAGTGAGTTCCGGTATAAATCCAGAGCTCATAAAAATCTCTTATAGTTAAGAAGGAGGAAAGGGTGCACTTCCCGAGACAGCAACCCATTTTTGAGAGCCGATATGATGCTGGCAGGCAATTAGCCACCAAGCTTGGTGAATATAAGAAGCAGCCGGTAGTAGTGCTTGCCATCCCTAACGGTGGTCTGCCGGTGGCACTCCAGGTAGCTCTTGCCCTTGGGGCTAACCTTGACCTGGTCATCTCCCGGAAGCTCCCGATTCCGCTTAGCCCTGAAGGCGGCTTTGGCGCCGTGGCTGACGATGGCACCATAATTTATAACCAGGAAGTGCTGAAGAAGCTTGGCCTCAGCGAACAACAGATAAACTATCAGGTCAGCGAAGTAAGGAATGATATTCAACAGCGGAGCCTCCTCTACCGGGGAAGCCGGCCGCTATCTGTAGTAAATGACAAGATAGCGATAGTCATTGATGATGGCCTGGCTTCAGGCTATACTATGATGGCGGCTGTAGAATCGGTACGCCGCCGCCACCCAAAGCAGATAGTGGTAGCAGTGCCGACGGCATCAGCAACAGCAGTAAAACAGGTAGAGAAGCTCGCCGATAGAGTAGTAACCGTTGTTACCACCTTTTCTCCCCGGTTCTATGTCTCCGATTTCTACCGCTACTGGAACGTTCTAAGCGATGAAGAAGGGCTCAAGTGCCTCAGAGAATGGCAGATGAGGCATTTCAGGTCAAATATCAAGCCGCCACAAAAAGAATGATAGTACCCAAAGAAGGTTAAGTGTAGAAGAGCGAACACAGGAGTATTTGTTGTACGAAATTATAACTAATGAGGTACTGGTAATACCTATTGCTGCCTGGGCTATAGCCCAACTAGTAAAGGTATTCGTCACTCTCGCCGGAGAAAAGCGCCTGGACTTGTGGTTTTTACTAAGGAGTGGCGGCATGCCCAGCTCACATACGGCGCTGGTCTGTGCGCTAGCTACGGCGGTCGCTATAACAAACGGCCTTAACTCAATAACTTTTGCCATTACTGCTATCCTGGCGATGGTGGTTATGTATGACGCCGCTGGTGTGCGCCAGGCAGTGAGCCAACAATCAACTATCCTTAACCGCATCGTAAAGGAGCTTTGGGATAAGCGTCCCCGGGCTGAGGTCGAGCGTGACCTGCGGGAGTTCATTGGCCATACCCCATTTCAGGTCATTGCCGGCGCCGCACTAGG
>DAOWHE010000048.1 GCA_030641585.1 Dehalococcoidales bacterium
AAACCTTATCCAGCCTTTGACCGGCGGCGCTTCGCCCGGTAACCGAGGTAAGCATAACTTCAGGGTGCTGGTGAAGCAGCCTAGCCAGCTCAACGCCGACATAACCGGTAACATTGATGATGCCTACTTTTGTTTTACTCATCAGACTAACCCCTCTTACAGATTTCTTCCAGGGCTGAAGATTTGCCCGCCGGCACTTAGTGGGTGAACCTCAGCATAGCCGACTGTGCTTATGGTTATTATAGCCATATACAGGGCGTCGATAAAAGGCCAGCTCTCGATTAGCATATAACCGATGGCGCCAATAACCATAATGACAGCCAGAGCGCTTATTCCCCATAACAGTCTTCTTGATGAGCTCATCTAACTATCCATAGTTGATTTTCCCACAGTCAACTTGGTTGCTTAATTGTAGCATAATTTGCTTAAAGGGGAGCAATATGATAGAATTCTGGGCTAAGTTTTGACTAAGAGAGGGCTAAAAAGAGGTGAGGCTTTAGTGCCCAAGATTTATCTTATTGATGTCACTAACCGGGATGGAGTGCAGACAGCCAAACTTGGCCTGTCTAAGCTGGAAAAGACCATGATAAACATCTACCTTAATGGAATGGGGGTCTTTCAGTCTGAGTTTGGCTTCCCTACCACCAAGCACGAATCAAATTACCTCAGGGCTAACCTGGAACTGGCTGAGATGGGAGTCTTAAGACCTATCCGTCTGGGAGGATGGATAAGGGCTATAGTGGCTGATGTTGTGACGACTTTTAGGCTGGTACCCACTATCCGGCACCTTAATCTCTCTATCTCTACATCAGACCAGATGATTTACGGTAAGTTCCAGGGGAGAAAGAACAGGGAAGATATCATAAAGGATATGACCGGGGCGGTTGATGCTGCTTGGGCTCTTGGCGCTGAGAGCATAGGTGTCAATGCTGAGGATGCCTCAAGGACTGACCTAGACTACTTAATCGAGTTCGGCTTGTCGGCTAAAGAACATGGGGCTTGTCGGCTGAGGTATTGTGATACCCTTGGTTACGACGACCCGCTTACCATCTATGAAACCGCCAAGGCACTAGCTGAAAGCGTTGGTCTCCCCATTGAGCTTCACTGTCATGGTGATTTGGGGATGGCGGTGGCGACTTCTATTTCTGGGGCTAAAGGTGTTATTGATGGTGGGCAGGATGCCTATATTAATACCACGGTTAATGGCATCGGGGAAAGGGCCGGTAATGCCGACTTGGTAGCTGTCATCCTGGCTATAACCAAAGCAAAAGGGTTTGCTGGTAAGTACCAGTTAGCCGGTGCTGTTGATTTATCAAAGGCGTGGAAGATAGCCAAGTTTGCCAGCTACGCCTTTGATATTCCAATACCGATAAACCAGCCGGGGGTTGGTGCTAATGCCTTTGCTCATGAATCTGGCATACATGCTGACGGCGTAATCAAGGACCCGCATAACTATGAATTGTTTGGCTACGAAGAGCTGGGCAGGGGTGAGCCGGAGATGGTGGAGACCGGGCGAGAAATCTGTGCCGGAGAGTATAGCGGCATATCCGGTTTCAGTCATGTGATGGGCAAGATGGCGGTATCTTTTGTCGATAATAGAGAAGAGGCTAATAAAGTTTTAGAGCTGGTAAGATACGCTAATGTGGAGTCGCATAAGCCGCTGGTGGAAGATGAACTGCTCTTCATCGCCAAGTACCCGGAGGTTGTCAAAAAGCTGCTAACTCTAAATCCGCTGGAATAGTTATCTTTAGGCTGGTAATGCTGATAAAGAGGGGCTGTTTTAAAAAGCAGCCTTTTTGCTTGTTGCGGCTCGGCTGTTATAATGCTAGAGCTTAAATGAATAACCAACAAGTAAGCCAAACTCTTCAAGACATTTTCAAGCGACTTATGGCTGGCTACGGACCTCAGTACTGGTGGCCGGCCGGGGAGCCATTTGAAGTAATGGTTGGTGCCATCCTTACCCAACAAATCACCTGGCTAAATGTAGAGAAGGCCATTGCCAATCTAAAGGAGGCCAAGGCACTATCACCGGAGGCGCTCCGCAGGCTTGAATTATCAGAAGTGGCCAGGCTTATCCGCCCCTGTGGCTTCTATAACGCCAAGGCATTAAAGCTCAAGTCACTGGCCCGCTGGCTGGGAGAATACTATGATGACCAGCTGGATAAGCTGTCCTCTAGTAGTGCTGCTGAGCTGCGCCAGCAGCTTCTCTCTGTCTATGGTATCGGGCAGGAGACTGCCGATTCCATCATCCTCTATGCTACTGGTAAACCAATTTTTGTTATTGACGCCTATACCCGTCGTATCCTTAACCGTATCGGCTTGGCGCCGGATGGTAATGGCTATGCCGCCTACCAGGCCCTTTTTATGGACAATCTAACGGCTGATGCCGGGCTGTTTAATGAGTACCATGCCCTGCTGGTCCGCTTGGGCAAGGATGTCTGTCGCAAAAAGCCTCTTTGCCTCAAGTGCTGTCTGAATGGTATTTGCCAGTTCTACAAGGCAAACAGCTATAAACCCTTAGCGCAGGCGGCTGACGGCTATAAAAATACCCACCGCTATGGCTAGCAGGTCAAAAAGCTGAAAGCCGAATCCCCATGAGGAGATGTTAATCAGGTAGCTTATGGCTACGGCGAGGCCAGCAATAATGGCCAGCTTGGTGCCACGCTTGCGATTGACCGAAAGGCTGATAACCTCTCCGATGGCGTAGCCAGCGCCGGCAGCCAGCAGTATATTAAGGTAAAAGAAACCTAAAAAAGAGCTGAGCAGCCCCCAGATAAGTCCGCAAACAGTAGCCATCCCTAGTCCTGCCCCGGCAGCTATCAGGAGGTGTCTAGTGGCAACCTGGAAGGTGGGTAGCCGGTACAGTTGAGCACAATCCGGGCATCTGGCGCCCACCGGTGTCTGCACCATACACCTGGGGCAGATTGGCTTACCACATTTACTGCAGCTTAGAGTCGTCTCAACCTCAGGGTGAGCAGCACATCTCATTATGTTATGGTCAACCTTTCCTTAGCTCTTCTGTTTCTTGAGGTTTCTTTGCCTCTAGCCAGGCCTTTCTATCTCTAATATCACGGTCAAAGAGCAGGCGATTAATAAATAACTGCCCCGGGGGCACCGATTGACTGAGTGGAGTTCTGGACAAAACCAGTCTCTTCGCTAGTGCAACCAGCAATAATGCCACAAAGCCCAGCGTAATTGGTAATCTCTCCTCTATATCAAGCGGCTGGGGTAAGAACCAGCTGAAAATAGGTACTGAGGCTAGAGCCAAAAGAACGCCCAGGGCTAACTGCCGGAAAGGGGCCAGGGACCAGGCTATTACCAGGATTATGAGACCCAACCATGGGGAGAACATGGTAATTACACCCAGGGTGGTAAAGATACCGCGCCCGCCCTGAAAGCGAAGGAAAACAGGCCAGTTGTGTCCGATAACGGTGATGATACCCACCGTGACTTGCTCAGCGGCGCCCAGTCCCAGCAGTTGAGCTATCCATATGGCTGAAGCTCCCTTGCCGATATCAAAGATGATTACCGGGATAGCCAGCCACTTTGAAGTTACACTGAGGACATTGGAGGCGCCGACATTGCCGGTGCCATACTGGCGGATATCAATGCCGCGGGACCATTTAGCCACCAGGTAAGCGGCGGGCACTGAACCCAACAGGTAGGCAGCTATGCTTAGTAAGACAAACTCAATAGTCATCACCACTCTTAGAAGTTGCTATGAACTGGCTGGTTTGAGCGCTCGGCTTTGTGCCAGGGCTATAAGATGCTCGGCTGACTCTTGCGGTACATAGGTACCACCGAGCATTGTCTCAGCGCTGTCATCCAGGCCGTGATAATCACTGCCACCGGTAGCAATGAGGTCGTACTTTTTAGCCAGCCGAGCTAGGCTGTCTCTTTCCTCTTCAGTATAGCCGTTATAGTTAACCTCCAGACCCACCAGACCAGCTGTCTTTAGCTTGGCAATCATCGTCTCTGGAGCCTTAACGGTTAACGGGTGTGCCAGAACGGGCAAACCGCCCGCCTTGGTTACCAGTGCCACCGCTTCTAGCGGGGTTATTTTCTGTCGCTCAATATAAGCCGGACCTTTAAAACCTATATACTTAGTGAATGCTTCCTTAAACGAGGTCACATAGCCCTTCTCTAGCATGGCCTGAGCAATGTGAGGCCGACCTATAGAACCGCTGCCGGCTATCTCCTGGACTCGCTGCCAGTCAATGTGGACGTCCAAGCCCTCAAGCTTGGCAATTATTCTCTTAGCCCGTTCCCGCCTGGAACTGCGCAAACTGGCAAGGGTAGCCTCAAGCTCAGGGTCAGTATAGTCTATAGAGTAGCCGAGAAGGTGGACCTCACTGCCTGGGGCATAAGTACTAATCTCAACACCGGGTATGACCCTGATTTGCGGAAAGCCTCTAGCTGCCTTGAGTGCCGGAACAATGCCGTCCACACTGTCATGGTCACAGAGGGCAATAACAGTTAGCCCGAGCTCTGCTGACCTGTGAACAATATCCTCCGGGCTGAATTTGCCATCAGAGGCAGTGGTGTGTATATGGAGGTCTATCCTAGACGTCACTACTCTACCTCTCGATAGATTCTCTCGATGCTTGTTGCCTTGCCACTTCTATCATCTACCCCGACCAGGATAGCGTTAAATATGACTCTGCCCTTACCTACAGATAGGCGGTGAGGCATCATGGTCAGGAAGTGGTGAATTACTGAGTTGGTGTCATCGCCGATGACTGAATCAGCCGGTCCGGTCATGCCGATATCGGTGACATAGGCAGTGCCCTGCCTGAGCAGCTGGGTGTCAATGGTGCCGACATGGGTGTGGGTGCCCAGCACGGCACTGACACGCCCGTCCAGATATCTGCCCATTGCCATTTTTTCTGACGTTGCCTCAGCGTGAAAATCAACAATAATAACCGCTGGTCCGGACCCAAGCTCGGCGAGTAATTTATCCATAGCTCTAAACGGGCAATCATAGTCGCTCATAAAGGTTCTCCCTATCAGATTAACTACCACCGTTTGGTTACTAACTAGATGGCCCCTGCCGGGCACGCCAGGAGGGTAATTTAACGGGCGCAGAATGGGCATCTCACTCTCAAGATAAGGCACAATCTCCTTCTGCGCCCATATGTGGTTGCCTGAGGTAAGGACATCAACACCGGCACCGAACAGTTCATCAGCGGTCGCTTCGGTTAGGCCTAGGCCGCCGGCAGTATTTTCAGCGTTGGCGATAACGAGGCCCACCCCATATTGCTGCTTTAGGTCGGGCAGAAGCTTCTGAACTGCTCGTCTACCCGGTTTACCAATTATATCTCCAATGGCTAATACTAACACTAGCTGTCACGAAGAAGATGTCCACCCACCGGGTCTCGCTTCTTCCCCTGCTGGTACCTCCTACTTAGCATAGTCTATGGCTCTTGTCTCACGGAGCACGGTAACCTTTATCTGACCGGGATAGGCAAGGCTTTCCTCTATCTTCTTGACAATGTCTCGGGCAAGCCTCATGGCGGCTAGATCGTCAATCTCCTCAGGTTTAACCAGGATGCGGACTTCACGACCGGCTTGAATGGCATAGGACTTCTCTATTCCCTTGAAGCCATCGGCTATGTCTTCCAGTGCCCTTAGCCGCTTCAGGTAGCTCTCCAGCGACTCACGCCTTGCCCCTGGTCTGGCGCTCGAAATAGCATCGGCGGCTGAAACGATAAAGCCCCAGAGGCTGGTATCACCGGTTTCAAAGTGGTGCTCAGCAACCCCCTGAACTACTTCTTTGGACTTGTCCCATTGCTTAACCAGCTCAGCCCCGATGGCGGCATGTGTGCCTTCTACCTCACGGTCCACCGCCTTGCCGATGTCATGAAGCAGGCCAGACTTCTTGGCTATACCAGTATCGGTCTTCAGCTCCGAGGCAATCATGCCGGCTAGATGAGCAACCTCAATATTGTGCTGAAGGACATTCTGTCCATAGCTGGTACGATATTTGAGGCGACCCAGTAGTTTTATTAACTCCGGATGTAATCTAGGCACTCCCACCTGATAGGCTGCCTGCTCGCCAGCGCTATAGATGGTGGCATCCACTTCCTCTTTAGCCTTGGCCACCACCTCTTCAATACGGGCCGGATGGATACGGCCATCAAGAATAAGCTTATTTAAGGCAACGCGCGCCACCTCCCGCCGCACCGGGTCAAAGCTGGACAGAGTAACCGCCTCCGGGGTATCATCAATAATCAGGTCAACACCGGTGGCCTGCTCCAAGGCTCTAATATTACGGCCCTCCCGTCCAATAAGCCGTCCCTTCATCTCATCGCTGGGAAGGGGTACAACACTGGCTGTAGTTTCAGAGACAACCTCAGAGGCGCTGCGCTGGATAACCTGGGACAGGATATCTCGGGCCTTCTCATCAGCCTCCTCTTTTATCTTTGTTTCCCATTCATGCAGGCGCCGCGCCGCCTCTACCTGCATTTCGCTCTCCATTTTCTCAAACAGTGTTTGCTTTGCCTCATCGCTGGACATGTCAGAAGTCAGCTCCAGTTGCTTTACCTGCTTCTCTTTAAGCTCCTCAAGGCTGGCCCGGATTGACTCTGCCTCCTTTTTTTTGCCGGCCAGATCACGCTCCTGTTGCAAGGCGTCTTCCAGCTTGTGCTCCAGGGTGGCTTCCTTTTGCGTCAGACGGTTTTCCTGACGCTGTAGTTCAGAGCGTCGTTCCCGATACTCCGTGTCAGTTGTTGACTTGACTTTGTCTCCCTCTTTTCTCGCCTCGTGGAGTGCATCTTTAGCCTCAACCCTGGCCTCAGCCACTATCTTAGTCGCTCTTCTCTGGGCAATACGAATTTGCCGGTTGGCCATCATCCCTCGGGAGAGAAGGATAGCCATGCCGCCAAAGACAACGCCGATAACAAAGCTAAAGAAAATTGTTGATATATTTACTACCATTTTCGCCTCCTTACTTTGGCAACTTTCTGTTCATTGGAGGTAGCCGGTAGATAGCCAATACTACTTACTTTGTCGCTTGAGTGTCAAGATAAAATGCTATTCTTGCCGGTCCCCTTTCTCTTGCCATAACCGCTCTGTAGTTTCTTTTATCACCCCGTAGCCGAAGCCGCGGCGCTTAAGATATCCGCCTAAACGGCGGCGAAAGCTCTCGTAGTCAGACAGTGGCAGGCGATGAGCCCGACTTATGGCCACCCGGTAGGCATTATCGCCGTCGTTAATGGTGCTAACCACCCGCTCTATAATGTCGCTTGAGACCTCTTTCTGCCTCAACTCTAATCTGGTCAGGTACTGGCTGCGTGGGCTAAACGACTGGCGGTTATCCCGCCAGAACTCGGCAAAAGCCGTATCATCCACCAAACCCTGCTCCCTTAGCCTTTTTAGCACCGCCTCAGTAGTATCACTCGAAAAACCCCTTCTTAAAAGTCGCTGCCTCATCTCATGCTCACTTCGGGGTCGGTAACCGAGGTAGTGGGCAGCGGCATCAAGGCAGCGCTGAAACTGGTCGGACTTAGCCAGCGCCTCGATCTGGACGCTCACTAGCTCCTGTCCCACCTTTAGTTTCTCTTTTACGGCTATCTCCGCCTCCAGGCTAAAGGCGCTCTTGCCATTTAAGGATACCGTTACCCGCTTGCCACGCCCCCGGCTGGTGCGGAGGGCGGTAATTATTGCCACTAGCTCTTTCTACACCCCTTTTAATAAATTAAGCCGAGGTTATATACCTCAGCTTAACTTTGGCGCCTATATCTTCTACTTGTTATCAGTTGGTAAGGTATTTAAACCGAAGAATTATAGGTGGTGACAGCTGAGGCTCTAACCTGCTGCTCAATCTCCTGAGCTAACTCAGGATTTTGAACCAGGTAATTTTTGGCACTCTCTCTGCCTTGCCCCAGGCGAATGTCACCATAAGAGAAGAAGGCACCGGCCTTTTTTATCACATCCAGGCCAACACCCAGGTCAATAATGTTGCCCTCTCGGCTTATCCCGGCGCCAAACATGATGTCAAATTCGGCGTTTCGAAATGGCGGGGCAACCTTGTTCTTGACAACCTTAGCCCTGACGCGACTGCCTATCATCACATTGCCCTGCTTGATAGATTCAATCCGCCTCAGGTCTATCCTTATTGAGCTGTAGAACTTCAGTGCCCGTCCACCCGGTGTTACCTCTGGGTTGCCGAAGACAATGCCCACCTTTTCCCTTAGCTGGTTAATAAAGACTACCGCCGTCCCTGAGCGGCCGATAGCCGCCGCCAGCTTTCTTAGTGCCTGTGACATCAGGCGGGCTTGCAGGCCGATGTGGGCATCTCCCATGTCTCCCTCAATCTCGGCTCGGGGTACCAGAGCGGCTACTGAATCAATGATAATGACATCAATAGCCCCGCTCCTTACCAGTGTCTCCGTAATCTCCAGCGCCTCCTCACCGGTATCGGGTTGAGAGATAAATAGGTCATCGAGGTTGACACCGCAATTGGAGGTGTAGGCGGGGTCCAGGGCATGCTCAACATCAATATAGGCGACTGTGCCGCCCCGTTTTTGAGCCTCAGCAATTATATGCTGACCCAAGGTTGTCTTTCCCGACCCCTCAGGACCAAACATCTCCGTGATTCGCCCTCTGGGGATACCGCCGACACCCAAAGCTATGTCCAGTGCCAGTGAGCCACTGGGTATAACCGCTACCGGTAACCTGGCAGTGGCTTCGCCCAGTTTCATAATTGAGCCTTTGCCAAACTGCTTTTCAATCTGGGCAACAGCTATATCCAGTGCCTTTTCCTTCTCCGTGGTCATATTCGCCTGAAATTAGCATAACATAAGAAGGGCAACTAAACAAGTGCCCCCCGGTTTCTTGGGGGGCTGTCTCTAACCGAGCGCATGAAGAAGAGAAGCAAAAGACAGAAAAGCGAAGCCACCGATCTGTTGTCCCTAGTCTAATCCGCTCTATACTCCACTCCGCTATCCGGTGATTCCCAGACCTCAACACAGGAAAGGGAGACCGGGGCCTCTTCTAGTTTGGGCTTAATCTCATTATAGATGGTTCGGGCGATGTTCTCCGAGGACGGGTTTATCTTATCAAACGGCGATATGTCATTGAGACAGCTATGGTCAAACCTCTTTAAGATAATTACCAAATGCCGTTTTAACTCGGTAAAGTCATAGGCCAGACCGATGTCATTAACCCCGGAAGCCCTGACCCTGACCACCACCCGAAAGCGGTGTCCGTGAAGTGCCTCACACTTACCTTTGTAACCTCTTAAGGAATGGGCGGCATCAAAATGCTGTTCTACGCTAATCTGGTACACTCTGCCTCCTTAAGTTTCCAGTTTAAGTACGCCCTGTACTCCTTTTTTTAGCTCTCCCAGCAGTTCTTTTGCGGTCTTGCCACTTGCCGGATGTACCAGGTCGGGGGCAATCTCGGCCAGAGGAACAAGAACAAAGGCTCTCTCGGGCAGCTTGGGGTGGGGAATGACCAGCTCAGGGGAGTTAACGACCTTATTGCCATAAAACAGGATATCTATATCGATGGGGCGGGGTGCGTTAACTTTGCCCGGTTGCCGGCCCAGTTTTCTCTCAATGCCCTTAGCCAGCACCAGTAGCTCCGCCGGTGCCAGCCTGGTAGCAAGCTGGCAAACAAGGTTGAGAAAGCGGGGCTGCTCGGGATTGCCCACCGGTTCAGTATCATATACCGATGATACCATAACGAGTCGCGTTCTCTGGGACAGGTAATCAAGTGCCTTGTCCAGGTTCTCCCGGCGGTCTCCCAAGTTTGAGCCAAGACTGAGATAGGCTGTTACCGCTTCAGAGTTCATCTTACTTTCTCCCTAAAATTGCATCGCTCATGCGACATACTCGCATCATCTCCCTGACATCGTGAACCCGGACTATATCAGCCCCATTGGCAATGCCGATGGCTACCGTGGCTGCCGTTCCCTCTAAACGCTGGTCGGGAGGCAAATCCAGCACCAGGCCAATCACTGATTTGCGAGACGTTCCCAGTAGAATAGGGCTGCTCAGAGATTTAAGCTCAGCCAAACGGCGGATAATCTCCAGGTTTTGCTTAAGGCTCTTGCCAAAACCGATACCCGGGTCAATAATTATATTCTGCTCAGGCACCCCGGCTTCCCTGGCCAGAGAGATGCTTCTCTTCAGGCTGGTTAGGACCTCGGCCATTATATCATTACATGGTTTATCTCGCTGATTTGAGGTTAGGATAATAGGCACCCCGGCCTCAGCCGCTATCTCGGCTAGCTTGGGGTCTTGCTTTAGTCCCCAGATGTCGTTAAGCATTCTGGCACCGGCGGCCACGGCACGGCTGGCGACAGCTGATTTATAGGTATCTATACTTATTGGCACGGATAACTCAGCGGCCAGTCTTTCTATAGCCGGGATAACCCGCTTTAGTTCCTCATCAGTGGATATCGGTTGTGAGCCAGGGCGAGTGGACTCGCCACCAATATCTATAATATCGGCTCCCTCTCTGACAAATCGGTTTGCCTTTTGAGCTACCGCCTCAGTATCACTCAGTCCGTCTCCGGAAAAGGAGTCAGGGCTTAGGTTTAGGACGCCCATAATATAGGTGCGCTCTCCCCACCGAAACTCAGTATTGCCACAGCGGGTGGTAGCTAACGGTGAGTTGTTGTTTTGCAACTGGCACTTCCTCCGGGGTTATTAGTGTTATCTTGGGCAGATTTCTCTCATATTACATCGGTTGTTTATTACTTATCAAGTGCCACTGCCTGATATGCCATCTGTATTGACAACAAATACCTGATTGTGTATGATTAATTCGTGGTAGCCACTGCTGGGGCAAGGTCTTAGCCTGGCAGAAGTGACTTTAGGGGATGAGGCTATGTTCGGGTGACTAGCAGTTATCCACTAAAGTAAGGGGGTTGAAAGTAACATGATTAGACCGGGACCGTTGGAGATTGGACTCGTCCTAGTGATTATCCTCATTATTTTCGGAGCTGGCAAACTACCGCAGGTTGGCTCGGCTATTGGCAAGGGAATACGCTCCTTCAAGAAGGGGCAGAGCGGAGAGGATGAAGAGGAGGCAGCAGTCACCAATACTAAAAAGAAGACTAAAAAGAAGGCCAAGAAGAGAGTAGCCAAGGAGGCAGCCGAAGAAAAAGGCGAAGCCAAGGCGTAAAAAGAACAGAAACTTAAGCTGTTTTTGCTGCGATGTCGGGATTATAATTACTTTTTTTGATTAGATTACAGTTTTTAGTCCGTGTTCCTCTTGAGGGGGGTTGTTTTAGCGTCAGCTTCGATCCTGGAGAAACTACTTTTTACCCTTAGCCCCTTCCTCTTTATCCAGGGGAAGGGGAATTTCTTTAGAGG
>DAOWHE010000094.1 GCA_030641585.1 Dehalococcoidales bacterium
AGGGGGTGAGGTTCTAAAAAAACCTCTAGCCCTTTACTTTAGAAGCCAAAAAGTGCTATAATAAACAAAATTTGGTTATTGCCCAAATGTGAAAAAGCCTGATATGAAGATACTTTTGGTTTATCCGCGTTATCCGGATACCTTCTGGAGCTTCAAGCACGCCCTGCAATTCGTCTCCAAGGAAGCATCCTTCCCGCCGCTGGGTTTACTGACTATAGCTGCCATGATGCCCGAAGAGTGGCAGCTAAAGCTGGTAAATATGAACATAACCGGCTTGACTGATGATGACATCAGATGGGCTGACTATGTCTTTATCAGTGCCATGGTGACACAGCGCAGTTCAGCCAAGGAAGTCATTGCTTGCTGCCGGAAACTGGGCACCAAGATTGTTGCCGGCGGGCCGCTCTTTACTACTGAATATGAAGAGTTAGAGGGGGTGGACCACTTTGTGCTGGGCGAGGCTGAAGATATAATGCCGTCTTTCCTGAGCGACCTGGAGGCAGGCTGTGCCCGGCATATCTACGCGTCCACGGAGCGACCGGACATAAGCAAAACCCCCATTCCCCTGTGGTCGCTTATTAATATGAAGAAATACTCCTCAATGAATGTTCAGTATTCCCGGGGGTGCCCCTATAACTGCGAATTTTGCGATATTATCGTCTTAAATGGTCATAAGCCTCGAACCAAGAGTAAAGCCCAGATGCTGGCTGAACTGGACGCGCTATACCAACAAGGATGGCGGGGCGGTGTCTTTATAGTTGACGATAACTTTATCGGTAACAAGAAAAAACTAAAGTCGGAGATTCTGCCGGCAATAGTTAGTTGGATGGAGGAAAGGAAACATCCTTTTTTCCTATCAACAGAGGCATCTATAAATCTGGCTGATGATGAAGAGCTAATGCGGCTGATGGTTGCCGCTGGCTTTAACACAGTATTCATTGGCGTTGAAAGCCCTAATGAGGAGAGTCTGGCTGAGTGTGATAAATTCTTAAATGAAAACCGTGACCTGATAGCTTCAGTTAGGAAGATTCAGAACCACGGCATGGAGGTGCAGGGGGGGTTTATTGTCGGTTTTGATAGTGACCCGCTTTCTATCTTTAAGAGCCAGATTAGCTTCATTCAAAAGAGCGGCATTGTTACGGCTATGGTCGGCTTGCTTAATGCCCCTCGCGGCACAAGACTATACCAGCGTTTGCAAAAGGAGCATCGCCTGCTAAAGGGCTTTACCGGGAACAATACTGACTGCAGCATGAACTTTATTCCTAAAATGAACTATGAAACACTCATAAGTGGCTATCAGCATATCCTGAAGACGATTTATGCCCCCAAGCAGTACTACGAGCGGGTCAGGATATTTCTAAAGGAGTATAAACCTCAAAAAAGAGAAACCAGCGTAGTCCGGCTCAAGTTTTATCATATTAAGGCTTGTCTCAAAACTATGTGGATTTTGGGGGTCAGGGAAAAAGGAAGAAGGTACTACTGGAAGCTTTTTGTTTCCACCTTGTTGAGACGCCCCCGCTCCTTTCCTTTGGTTATAAGCCTCTCCGTCTACGGATTCCACTTCCGCAAGGTTGCTGAGCAGGCCCTTAGCATGCCAGCGGCCAACATCCTGCCAGTCAATGGGGCAAGCGAATAAGAAAGCGGCTAAAGATATTAGACTGCCTCAGCTATGATACCAAGGCTTGACTAATTAGTATTGCCGGACATAATAAGATAGTAAGTGCCCGATTAATTTTTACCCCTAGTGCAGAAGTAACACGACGGTTTTACTTTAACTACTTTGGCTTCTCTACCTCGGTATCGTCATCTGAAACACCCAAGTCCTTGAGATAATCAATAGCGTCCTGAATGGTTACTATCTTCTCGGCATCCTCATCTGGTATCTCAACCTTACGGGATGGGGTGCTAAACTCTTCTTCTATATCCATCATTAGTTCCACTAAATCCAGGGAATCAGCGCCCAGGTCCTCACCAAAACTAGTCGAGGGTACTACTGCGCTCTCCTCGGCTCCTAACTGTTCGACAACTACCTTGCTTAATCGCTCGAAAATGGTTGCCACTTTCTATCCCCCTTTCTTCTATCTGGTGGCAAGAGTGCTAACCGAGCTTAGAACCCCGTTAACAAACCTTGCCGAATTATCACCACCAAAGCTTTTAGCCAGCTCAACCGCTTCATTTATCGCCACCTTAACTGGCATCTTATTATCAATTAAAAGCTCAAATATTGCAAGTCGCAAGATGTTGCGGTCAACCACCGGTATCTGCTCTATGGGCCAGGCAGTAGCAAACTTCTCAATGTTCCGGTCGAGCTCTTGTCTACCCTTGCTAACCCCGCTTACCAGCTCACGGACGAAGGCACTATTTTCCTCAGAGAGCCCGGCATCAGCCAGAAGGCGGTTTAGCACATCCTCTGCCTTATGCCCGGCAGAATCAATCTCGTACAGTGCCTTAAGGGCAATCGCTCTGGCTTTTCTTCGTGCTCCGGCCATAGATTACAACCACTTAAGCTAATAAGCTACCATTTTGGCACCGGCTAGTCAATAATAGTATCAATCATCCAACAGGTGAATATTATCTATCAACTCAGCAGGTAAGATGCAGAGCCGCTACTACCCTCTGGGAATGGCAGAGCTGGTTATATATGTTACATGCCTCCTCAGTGGACTCGGCAATGAGCTTAATGCCCTCAGCTTCAAGGCTCGGTTTTACCTCCGGTAGCACCTTCACCAGACCGAATGCGCCAGTGCCAACTACCAGCATTTCAGGATTTTCAGCCATGACCTGGCTTAAATCATCAGGGTGGAGCTCGTGCCCTGTCTTTCGCCACCAGCGAGCGTTGACCCTATCAGGGAAAATGATTACATCTGA
>DAOWHE010000019.1 GCA_030641585.1 Dehalococcoidales bacterium
GCTAGGTCGGTTCCCGGCAACTGAGCTCATGCCTCTGGCAATGGCTAACGCCTTAAAGCTCAATAAATTTGGCGCATAAGGAGTCCTAAAATGAGGGTGCCACTAATTGCTGGTAACTGGAAGATGAACACCACGGTAAGTGAAGCCATAGCCCTGATCGGTGAAATGCGTTCAGGGCTTGATAAGATAGATAGGGTTGAAAAGGTAGTTTGTCCCCCTTTTATCTCTCTAGCCGCAGTCGGAGAGGCAATTAAAGGCAGCTCAATAAGACTGGGAGCTCAGAACATGTATTTTGAAAGTAGGGGTACCTATACCGGAGAGATTTCCCCGCTCATGCTGGTAGAGTTATGCCAGTTTGTCATCATCGGCCACTCTGAGCGCCGGCAATATTTCAATGAGAGCGGTGAGATTATTAATAAAAAGGTCAGAGCAGCAATTAAAGCAGGACTGAAGCCCATTCTATGCATTGGAGAAAAATTAGAAGAAAACGAGGCCGGGCAGACAGAAGCGGTGGTAACCGAGCAACTGGAGTCAGCCTTAGTTGGAGTAGGCGACTTGAGCGGTCTGGTTATAGCCTATGAGCCGGTCTGGGCTATCGGCACTGGTAAGGCAGCCACCGGTGAGCAGGCCAATGAGACCATTAGTCTTATTCGTCGCAGTATGGCTAACCTATATCATAAAGAAGCTGCTCGGAGTTTGCTCATCCTGTATGGTGGCAGTGTTACAGCTGACAATATTGCTGAGTTTATTAAACAACCTGAAATAGATGGCGCTCTCGTCGGCGGTGCCAGTCTAAATGCCGACCAGTTTTTGAGCATAGTCAGGCAAACAGCAAAAATCAAGGGTTAAGGAGTGGCAAAGCATAGAAATAGTAGCTCATGAACCATCTACTAGCTATAGTTGGTCCCACTGGAGTTGGCAAGAGCCAGCTGGCTCTCAAGCTGGCTCAGACTTTTAATGGTGAGATAGTCAGTGCCGACAGCCGGCAGGTGTACCGCTACATGGATATCGGTACCGCTAAACCCAGCCGAGAGGAGCTGTTCCTTGCCCCTCACCACCTGCTAAATATAGTTAACCCTGATGAGAGTTTTTCTCTGGCTCAATATCAAGAGCTAGCCTACCGAGCCATTGATGATATTCAGCAACGCCAAAAATTACCCATCCTTGTTGGTGGCAGTGGACTGTATGTATGGTCAGTAGTGGAAGGCTGGGGAGTACCAAGAGTGCCTCCTGACCCGGATTTCAGGCGCTGTCTTGAGGAAAGAGCAGCCGCTGTGGGTAGGGACAAACTTTATCGTGAGCTTGAAAGGATTGACCCGGTAGCGGCCGAGAGGATTGATAAGCGTAATATGCGCCGCGTGATACGGGCGCTGGAGATTCATAGAGGCGCTAAGCCGACTGCTCGTCAGCCTCAACCCAGAAAGGCACCATCTTATAATACGCTGCTCATAGGTTTAACCGCAGATAGGGCAGAACTTTACCGGAGGATAGACCTAAGGGTTGATCAAATGATAGAACGGGGATTGCCCCAGGAGGTGAAAAGACTAACCGACATGGGTTATAGCCTTGACCTGCCAGCCATGTCCGGCATTAGCTACCGTCAGATAGGGATGTTTCAAAAAGAAGAGCTAACCTTAGCGGCGGCAGTAGCGCAAATTAAGTTTGAAAGTCACCGCCTGGTACGGCACCAGTATAACTGGTTTAGATTAAAAGATGATAGAATACAGTGGTTTGATATAACCGGTGAAGTGGACTCAGAAATCACAGCTCTGGTTGATAGATTCATAATAAGAAATAAGCCAAAGAGTTAACCATGAACTTTACTAAATTGCAGAGTGTCGGTAACGATTTTATACTGGTAGAAGCTGGCAGCAGGCAGTGTGATTGGCCACAAGTAGCCAAGGCTATCTGCCATTGTCATTTGGGTGTCGGCGCTGACGGCTTACTGCTGCTACTGCCATCAAGTGTTGCTGACTTCGGTATGCGGCTACTAAATAGCGACGGTTCTGAGGCTGAGGCTTGCGGCAACGGGCTCAGGTGCCTGGTCAAATATGTGATAGATAAGGGGTTGGCCGACACCGGAGCTAGGGAAATAACTGTGGAAACAATAGCCGGGATAAGAAAAGCCAGGCTTATTGGGAAGAAAGGCAAAGCAGGTAAGATTCAGGTCGGTATGGGCCAGCCGGAGTTTGATGCCAGCAATATCCCGGTAGCAATAGAACCAGGGAAGGGTGATTTAGTTGACATAACATTTGTAACTAACTATCCAGTCACTGTAGAGGGTGAGAAGCTCAGCTTGAGCTTTGTCTCCATGGGCAACCCCCATGCCATATACTTTCGGGAGAGTCCTTTATCCGATTTCCCGTTGTCCCGGCTAGGACCAGCGATAGAAAAGCATAAGCTCTTTCCCAACCGGGTGAATTTTGAGGTTGCCCGTGTCATAGGCCGCCGGGAAATAGATGTCCGGGTATGGGAGCGGGGAGTAGGTGAGACACTGGGGTGTGGTAGTGGTAGCTGTGCCGTGGCTGTTTGCGCCCAACTGCTTGGTTATGTTGATAACAAAGTGAACATAAGATTGCCAGGTGGTATACTGGAGGTAGAATGGGACAGGGTAGGGGAGGTGCTTCTCAGTGGACCAGCCGGAGTAGTTTTTACCGGGGAGTGGGATGTAGGGGGTAAGGTTAATAAACAAATTCCAGATTAGGTGGCTTAACTAGCCAGAAAAGGTGTTAGTAAAATGAGAATGTCCAAGCGGATAGATAACCTATCACCTTATCTCTTTGTTGAAATAACAAAGAAGATTGCCGAGAAGAGGGCTAAGGGTGA